>JARFQE010000059.1 GCA_029287915.1 Arenicellales bacterium | reverse complement strand
GCCCCATCTATGCAAGGTCGCTCCGTCGATACAAACCTACCATATGGAAGATGTGCATCGTGCCGGTGGTGTAATGGGAATCCTTGGTGAACTCGATCGTGCTGGCCTGATACACAGCGAAATACCGACTGTCCACAGCGCAACATTGGCTGAAGCACTAAGCAAGTGGGACATTGTAGTTAGCAAAGACGAAGAAGCAAAAAAACGCTATTCGGCGGCACCTGGTAATGTGCCTACCCAGAAAGCCTTTTCGCAGAACAAACGCTGGTCACTGGATACTGATCGATCCACTGGCTGTATCCGTGATATCGAACATGCCTATTCCCAGGATGGTGGACTGGCCGTATTAAATGGCAACATTGCTGAACACGGATGTATCGTAAAAACGGCCGGTGTCGATGAAAGTATTTTAAAATTCTCCGGCAGTGCAAGGATCTTTGAATCCCAGGATGCGGCCATGGAGGCCATTCTCGCCGATCAGATCGTCGCAGGTGATATCGTGGTAATTCGTTATGAAGGCCCGAAGGGCGGACCGGGCATGCAGGAAATGCTCTATCCCACATCCTATCTTAAATCAAAAGGACTGGGGAAGCTTTGTGCTCTGCTCACTGACGGCCGTTTCTCTGGCGGCACCTCAGGTCTGTCGATTGGCCACGTCTCGCCGGAAGCAGCAGAGGGTGGAGCCATAGGTCTGATAGAGGAAGGCGATACTATAGAAATAGACATACCCGCACGTCGAATACAGCTGATGATAAGCGATGATGACTTGTCACAACGCCGTCAGAGCATGGACGCAAAAGGAGATGCGGGCTGGAAACCAGTTAAACGAGACCGCGTGGTCAGCCAGGCCCTGCAGGCCTATGCAGCAATGACCACCAGCGCGGCACGCGGTGCAGTTCGAGATTTAACACAGCTCAAACGCAGCCGCAACATGTAAACAATTCCCGCTGGACAAAGAATCTGACTGATCGACAATCGTTGCACAATCTTTTCAGAAGCATCGACAACATCGATATGACAGCATTTGTTGTGTCTCTGAGCGATGATTACTGCTAATTATTTTGGTATATACTGCAATCAAAGGAAAAGAAACAGTTGCTCAGTCAGGGATTATTAATCTTTGTCCATTTAAACTATTACCATGCTATGAGCTATGACCACCTTCGTAACAGAAACCTTTTTTTTACCGAAAGAAGCTGGTCGAAATAGCTGGTCCGTCCCTGCCGAAATCTACAACCTGTATCGTTCACTACAGGTTCGTAGCGAAACTGGATATGTATTTGTACCAATTCGAACCTTGCAGTACCTTGCTGTGCTCGATAAGCATGAAATTATATTTGTAGATAGCCTGTCTTATGCGGTGTCAAAAGACGAAGGCGGGCGCCTGATACTCATCGCATGGAAATTTGCCAGCATGCACGAACGCGATTCACTATCTGAACCCGTACCCTGTGAAGTTGTATTTTATGAACGCATGAATAGCGAGATACAGCTGCGTCTTGTTACCGAATTCAGACAGGCCATGGAGTTAGTGGACCAGCGTTACCGCGACAGTCAGCTGCCTGCCAAAGGCGCTAAAATTCTTACCATACAATAGACAGCCAAAGAGGCATTGGAAGCATTGTTTTAAGACAGTTAGAAGTCTTCATTGCCGTCGCGCGTGTGCACAGCTATACGCGCGCTGCCGAGGCCCTGATCCACGGTTTTATCAATTACAAACTACAGCTTCTGATTTTCCTTTTCTCCCATCAGTGGCCGCATTGCATGCAACATGTTTGCAAACAGATGTGGTGTCGACTTCTCTTCCTGTTGCAGCAGGAGTTTCATATGCTGGCGCTGCGTGGGCTGACGAAAACAGGCCGGACAATTATCTGCTATGACAGGCAATTGCGCCTGTTCTGCAAAACTGGCAAGTTGTCTCTCGCGCACATAAACAAGCGGTCGAATTACCTGCAGGTCGCCTGCATCAATAGTGTAAGACGCCTTCATCGTACGCAGCGTACCGCCATGAAAAACACTCATCATGAATGATTCAGCCAGATCATCCAGGTGCTGGGCCAATACCAGCTTGTTACAGTTGTTTTTCCTGGCCACCGAATAGAGTATTCCGCGTCGCATACGTGAGCAGTATGAACAGAAGGAATCTCCGCTCATGTTCTCAGCAGCCTGCTCGGCAATCTGCTGTTTCTGATAAAAATAGTCTATGCCAAGCTGTGCCAGATACTCTTTCAGCGGTGAAGGGTCGAAGCCTTCGATACACGGATCGACGGTAGCCACGGCGAGTTTGAACCTGACCGGGGCATAGCTCTGCAGATGATGCAGCAGATGAAGTAATGTTAGTGAATCCTTGCCACCCGATAATCCCAACAACAAATGATCATCGTGCTGTATCATCTGGTAATCAGCAATTGCCCTGCCGACAGGCCTGAGCAACTTCTTTGCTGGTTTTATCGTTGACTTTTCAGCTGAATTGATACTTTTCCCTGAATTATCTATGACTTGCTCCGTTTTCTCCAAACTCATAATCAGGGTGCACCTGTACCTGGAAACTGGTAATATTGCCGGTCTTCCACTAGATTTACACAAAATAAACAAAGTACGGTATTTTTCATGGCTAAAGACTTTCTATTTACATCAGAATCAGTTTCGGAAGGACATCCGGACAAGGTCGCTGACCAGGTCTCTGATGCGATCCTTGATGGACTTCTGGCAATAGATCCTCATTCACGTGTTGCCTGTGAAACCCTGGTCAACACAGGCATGGCTGTCATTGCCGGTGAAATCACCACCAACGCTAATATCGACTATAGCGAAATTGTCCGCAAGACCATAGTCGATATCGGCTATGACTCATCTGATATTGGTTTCGATGGCAATTCGTGTGCTGTACTGGTCTCACTCGATAAACAATCACAGGATATTGCCGCTGGCGTCAACACCGGCGAAGGCATCGACCTCGATCAGGGTGCCGGTGACCAGGGCCTTATGTTTGGCTACGCCTGTGATGAAACAGATGTACTGATGCCGTTCCCGATTCATTACTCACATCGGCTGGTATCCAAACAGGCGGAACTTCGCAAGAATGGCAGCTTGCCATGGTTACGTCCTGATGCAAAATCACAGGTCAGCGTACGTTACATAGATGGCGTTCCCAGCCATGTTGATACTGTCGTCCTATCAACTCAGCATGCCCCCGATATCGAACATAAGAAACTCGAAGAAGCCATCATCGAAGAAGTCATCAAGCCTGTCATACCTGCTGACATGATCAGCAAGGAAACCCGCTTCATGATCAATCCTACCGGGCGCTTTGTCATCGGCGGCCCAGTTGGAGATTGCGGCCTGACTGGACGAAAAATAATCGTCGATACCTACGGCGGTAGTGCGCGTCATGGTGGAGGTGCTTTCTCCGGAAAAGATCCATCGAAAGTTGATCGTTCGGCTGCCTATGCCCTGCGCCATGTCGCAAAGAATATTGTTGCAGCAGGCCTGGCTAAACGTTGTGAAGTGCAGGTGGCCTACGCAATCGGTGTATCTAAACCTGTCTCACTACTGGTCAATACCTTTGGTACGGGCACCCTGCCTGAAGAACAGATTGAAGCGTTGGTTAGTGAACATTTTGATCTTCGCCCCAGAGGTATTGTTGAATCACTGAACCTGTTGCGTCCAATCTATCGACATAGCGCCGCCTATGGACACTTTGGTCGTACCGAGGAACAGTTCAGCTGGGAAGCCCTGGATAAGGTAGAAGCCCTGCGCAATGACGCAGACCTGAAACAGGCGGCGTCCGCCTGAACCAAACAAGTAAAATCTAGTAACAAACCAATACCACGAAACATGTCGAGAGGTAATAATGAGCGTACAACCTGTTGAAAATCTGACACCGGATTACAAAGTGGCCGACATGAGTCTGGCTGGATGGGGACACAAGGAAATAAGCATCGCCGAAGTAGAAATGCCTGGGCTGATGGCCTTACGTGAAGAATATGGTGATACAAAACCGCTCAAGGGAGCTCGTATTGCAGGCTGTCTGCATATGACCATCCAGACTGCTGTACTGATCGAAACACTCGAAGCTCTGGGCGCTGAAATACGCTGGTCTTCATGCAATATTTTCTCCACCCAGGATCAGGCCGCAGCAGCAATAGCCGATAATGGTACGCCGGTATTCGCCTGGAAAGGTGAGACCGAGGAAGAGTTCTGGTGGTGCATCGAACAGACCATTTTTGGCCCTGATGGCTGGCGCCCTAATATGATTCTTGATGATGGTGGTGACCTTACTCTGCTAATGCATGAGAAATACCCCGAATTACTCGAAGACGTCAGGGGAATTTCCGAAGAAACTACCACCGGTGTGCATCGCCTGTATGAAATGGCCAACGAGGGTAAACTATTAACCCCAGCTATAAACGTCAATGATTCAGTGACCAAATCAAAATTCGACAACCTGTATGGCTGCCGAGAATCACTTGTCGATGGTATAAAGCGTGCCACTGATGTCATGATTGCAGGCAAGATCTGCGTCGTGCTAGGTTATGGTGACGTGGGCAAAGGTTGTGCCCAGGCCTTCGATGGACTGGGTGCCACTATCATGGTGACTGAAATTGATCCTATTTGTGCTCTGCAGGCGGCAATGGAAGGCTATCGTGTCGTTGATATGAACGAGGCATGCGCTTATGGTGATATTTTTGTTACCGCTACGGGCAACCTTGATGTCATCACGCATGATCACATGGCGAAGATGAAGAATGAAGCCATCGTCTGCAATATTGGCCATTTCGATTCTGAAATCGACATCGCATCACTGAGAGAATATGAATGGCAAAACATCAAACCGCAGGTGGATCATGTCATTTTTCCTGATGGTAAAAGGCTCATCGTACTGGCTGAAGGCCGCCTGGTGAACCTCGGTTGCGCTACTGGTCATCCAAGTTTCGTCATGTCAGCCTCATTCACCAATCAGGTCATCGCGCAGATTGAATTGTGGAACAACCCGGATAACTACGACAACATCGTATACGTCCTGCCCAAGCATCTTGATGAAAAAGTGGCACGGCTTCACCTGGAAAAGATTGGTGCCAGTCTCAGTAAACTCTCGCAGAAACAGGCTGATTATATTAGCGTACCTGTGGACGGACCCTATAAGCCTGAAACCTATCGTTACTGATTTGGACAAATTCTGATAATCGTCATTGCGAGCAACAAGCTGATGTCGTGATATTTATTGTTTAATACTAAACAATCAGACTGCCACCCTGCACTCGCCATTACGCAATCATTACAACTTGTTGGAGTTTCCCCCTGGTGAATTCAAGATATGACTCAGGAAATTAAAAGGACTTTCAGTCTCGAATACTTTCCTGCACGTACAGAGAAAGGCGAGCAGTCACTGGCAGCAGCACGAAGGGAATTAAGCATACTAAAACCAGCCTTTGCCTCGGTAACCTTTGGTGCCGGTGGCAGCACTCAGGAAGGCACCTACCAGACGATCGAGGCCATCGTTCAGGACGATGGTATCGATGCCGCGCCGCACATCTCCTGCATATCTACCGATCGTGATACCCTGAAAACTATGCTGGATGACTACCGCAAACTGGGCGTCACTCGCCTGGTTGCCCTGCGCGGTGACCTGCCTTCCGGATACGGCATTGCCGAACACAATGAACTACGCTATGCGAATGAGCTAGTGCAATTCATCCGCCAGCAAACCGGTGACCACTTCACCATAGAAGTTGCCGCCTACCCTGAGTTCCATCCTCAGGCAAGCAGTGCCAGAGCTGATCTGGAAAATTTTAAACGCAAAGTCGATGCCGGAGCCGACTCCGCAATTACCCAGTATTTCTATAACCCTGATGCCTACTTCCGTTTTATCAATGATTGCCAGCATATGGGTGTGACAATCCCGATCGTCCCAGGCATCATGCCAATTACCAACTACAAACAGCTGGCAAGGTTCTCTGATGGTTGTGGTTCAGAAATCCCCCGCTGGATTCGAAAGAGACTCGAGTCTTACGGTGACGACATCGAATCTATCCGCAAATTTGGGCTGGATGTAGTCCTTCACCTATGTGAACAATTACTTGATGGCGGAGCACCAGGACTGCATTTCTATTCGATGAATCGCAGCGAACCGGTTAAAACAATCTGGAATACCCTGAAACTCTCTGGCTGATACTTTCCAGGCGCAAATCTTTCATGTGTACGATACAAAATAATATATAGTGCACTAAATAATCTATAGTGCACTAAACAGAGACAGAAGATACCTGATGCAGATGTGCGTGCCAGCGTTCCGTGTTATCCATAGAGACAAATACTATCCTGTAAGCATATAGTCGGTAGCACCATAAGGCTATGATTTTGCGTTATAATTAGCGGCTACATTTATCAAATCGATCATTGAACATGAATATCCCGTATACCAATACTGAAACTGCCTCAAAACTACTGCAGGCGCTTGAGCAACGTATTCTTCTGCTGGATGGAGCAATGGGAACCATGATTCAGCGTCATAAGCTGGAAGAAGCCGATTATCGCGGCGAACAGTTTGCTGACTGGAATATCAATCTTAAAGGCATGAATGACCTGCTGGTACTGACAAAACCAGATGTCATTGTGGGCATTCATGAACAATACCTCGAGGCGGGTGCAGACATTCTTGAGACGAATAGTTTCAATGCTACACCCAGCGACCTTGCCCGCTATGGTCTTTCTGACTATGCCCATCAAATAAATGTCGCTGCAGCGCGTGTCGCACGCCGGGCAGCGGACAAATACAGCACCGCTGACAAACCCCGATTTGTTGCCGGTGTGCTTGGCCCTAACCAGAAGACAGCTTCTGTCTCGGTCGATGTCAACGACCCGGGCGCTCGCGCTATCACCTTCGATGAACTGGTCGATGACTATACTGTTGCTGCACGAGCGCTAATGGAAGGTGGCATAGACATAATCCTTATCGAAACTGTGTTCGATACCCTGAATGCGAAGGCAGCGGTATTTGCCGTTGAAAAGATTTTTGAAGAAGACTCTGCACGCCTGCCTTTGATGATATCAGGCACTATCACCGACGCATCCGGTCGAACCTTATCCGGTCAGACAACTGAGGCCTTTTACAATAGCCTGCGGCATGCCAGGCCCCTTACCATTGGGCTCAACTGCGCGCTGGGACCAGATCAGCTGCGCCAGTATGTGTCAGAGATGTCACATATAAGTGAATTCCGAATTTCGGCACACCCGAATGCAGGCCTGCCGAATGAACTTGGAGAATATGATCTTGATGCCGAACATATGGCCGGCTACCTTGGCGAATGGGCTGACAGTGGGTTCCTGAATATCGTTGGGGGCTGTTGCGGCACCACACCGGCCCATATCAAGGCCATTGCTAAATCTGTAGCAGACAAAACCCCACGGGCCTTGCCTGATAAAGAAACCGCCTGCCGTCTGGCCGGACTGGAACCCTGTAACATCACGCCTGACTCACTGTTCGTCAATGTTGGTGAACGCACCAATGTGACTGGCTCCGCGCGATTCAAGCGCCTGATCAGGGAAGGTGAATATGAGCAGGCCCTCGATGTCGCCCGCCAGCAGGTCGAAAATGGTGCGCAGATCATCGATATCAATATGGACGAAGGCATGCTGGAGTCACAAAAAGCCATGGTTCGATTCCTGCACCTGGTTGGTTCCGAGCCGGATATCTGCAAAGTACCCATTATGATCGATTCATCAAAATGGGACATAATTGAAGCGGGTCTCAAGTGTGTGCAGGGAAAGTGCATCGTAAATTCCATATCGATGAAGGAAGGTGAAGAAAACTTTCTCAAGCACGCCAGGCTCTGTCGTCGATATGGGGCTGCTGTCATCGTTATGGCGTTTGATGAAAGCGGTCAGGCTGACACTTGTGCCCGCAAGGTCGAAATCTGCACCCGGGCCTATAATCTGTTAACGAAGGAAGTCTCCTTTCCAGCTGAAGACATCATCTTCGACCCCAACATCTTTGCCGTTGCCACCGGCATCGAGGAACATAATAATTATGGTCTTGATTTCATCGAAGCAACTCGCGACATCAAGCAGACATTGCCTGATGCACTGGTATCCGGTGGCGTCTCGAATGTCTCCTTCTCCTTTCGTGGAAACAACCCGGTGCGCGAAGCGATACATGCAGTGTTCCTCTATCACGCCATTGCTGCCGGCATGGACATGGGTATCGTTAATGCGGGTCAGCTGGCAATCTATGATGAATTGCCTGAAGAACTACGTCAACGCGTCGAGGATGTGGTCCTCAATCGACGTGAGGACGCGACTGAACGCCTGCTTGAAATTGCAGAAAAATACCGTGGCGATGGTAGCGCCGTAGCTGATGACAAAGAACAGGAATGGCGTCAGTTACCTGTCGTTGAACGACTTTCGCATGCATTGGTAAAAGGCATAACCGAATTTATCGATGAAGACACTGAGGAAGCTCGACTACAGGCCAACACCCCGATTGAGGTCATCGAGGGCCCATTGATGGATGGCATGAATGTCGTTGGCGACCTTTTCGGTGCCGGTAAGATGTTCCTGCCGCAGGTAGTGAAGTCAGCTCGCGTAATGAAAAAGGCAGTAGCCTGGCTACTGCCGTATATCGAGGCAGAAAAGACTGAGAGTGTTTCTACCCAGGGCAAGATTCTACTGGCGACAGTTAAAGGCGATGTTCATGATATTGGCAAGAATATCGTTGCCGTTGTTCTTCAGTGCAATAATTATGAGACCATCGATCTTGGTGTCATGGTGCCAGCAGAAAAAATTCTTAAGACAGCCATTGATGAGAAGGTCGATATCATCGGTCTGTCGGGTCTGATCACGCCGTCGCTCGATGAGATGGTACACATGGCAAAGGAAATGCAGCGTCTGGACTTTAAACTGCCCTTGATGATCGGTGGTGCAACCACGTCCAGGATACATACCGCGGTGAAAATTTCGCCACAATATGATGGAACAGTCGTCCATGTACTTGATGCCTCACGTGCAGTAGGCGTAGCCAACAACCTGCTTCAGGAAGGTAATCGCGATGAATTCGTCAAACAGCTTGATGAAGAATATGAAGCACTACGGGTACGTCGTTCAGCTAATCTGGAAGCACGCAAACTGGCAAGCATGGAACAGGTACATGCCAATCGCTACCGCAGTGACGAATCCGGGTATACACCGGTCAAGCCCACTTTTCTCGGCATCCGACAATTTGATGACTATTCGCTTGAAGAAATATCCCAATACATAGACTGGTCACCTTTCTTCCAGACCTGGGAAATAAGTGGACGCTACCCGGCCATTTTCGACCATCCTGAGAAAGGGGTTCATGCCCGCGAGCTATTTGATGACGCACAGGCCATGCTGAAAAAAATCATCGATGAAAAATGGTTGCAGGCACAGGCAGTCATTGGGCTGTTTCCAGCCAACAGCGTCGATTATGATGACATTAATATTTACACCGATGAGCAGCGCAACGAAGTACAACTGCGATTGCATGGTATACGCCAGCAAATGGTCAAGAAAGGAACTCCAAATCTCTGTCTATCTGATTTTCTTCAGCCTGAAGGCAGCGGCATAGCCGATTATATCGGTGCTTTTATTGTTACCACGGGCATTGGAATCGAGGACAGGCTAGCCAAATTTGAGGCCACACATGATGATTATAGCGCTATCATGTTAAAGGCTATGGCTGACCGTCTTGCTGAAGCCTTCGCAGAGCTGATGCATAAACGTACCCGTTGCGAATTCTGGGCCTATGCGGTCGATGAAAACCTGGCAAATGAAGATCTTATTGCCGAAAAATACCAGGGTATTAGACCGGCGCCGGGCTATCCTGCCTGCCCTGATCATACTGAAAAGGCTCTGCTATGGGAATTACTGGAAGCCAACAAACGTTCTGTTGTTAAACTGACCGACAGCTTTGCCATGTATCCCGCAGCCTCGGTAAGCGGCTTCTATTTTTCCCATCCTGAGGCACGCTACTTTGGTACCGGGCGTATTGGCCAGGACCAGGTTGAGAGCTATGCCAGCCGCAAGGACATGTCCAGGGCAGAAGTCGAACGCTGGCTTGCACCTGTGCTTGCTTATGAACCGGATGATAGTTAAAAAAGAAAAGTTTTACGATTTACGTATTAGGTTTTACGTAAAATATAAAACGTAATACCTAACACGGAGCCTTTAGATGCCAAATATCAGTGAAAAAGAACTAAACAAAATACGCAACAGTCTGCTGGAATACAAGAAACAGCTACAGCAGGAAATTCATGATGAATTAATCAAGGAAGGCAGCAGCCCTGCCCTCTCTCTGGCCGGCAAGGTTCACGACAAGCAGGAGGAATCACTCAGTGAGATGCTGACCGAGATTAACCTTGGCCTGTTAAAACAACATCAGCATGAACTGAAAAACCTTGAGGCTGCCCTCAGACGTATGGAGGATGGTGCATACGGCATCTGTATCGATTGCGATGCACCAATTGCCATTGCCCGTCTGAAGGCCAATCCTACAGCTGTACGCTGCATTAGCTGTCAGGCAAAACACGAACAAGCGTGACACGCTGGAAGTTCTGGATTGACAGGGGTGGCACCTTCACTGATGTCATCGCCAGCGACCCAGAGGGCAGACTTCATAGTCATAAGCTACTATCGGAAAATCCCGAGCGATATCCTGATGCTGCGATTGCCGGTATCAGGCACATACTTTCACTGAGCAAATCAGCACCGATCCCAGCTGAACAGATAGAAAGTGTCCGTATGGGCACGACTGTGGCTACCAATGCCCTGCTGGAGCGGAGGGGCACACCGACTGTTCTTGCCATTACCAAAGGTTTTGCAGACGCACTTCGCATAGGTGGGCAAAACCGTCCGGATATTTTTGCCCTGAACATACAGCTATTCGACAGTCTGTATGATCATGTGATTGAAATCCCGGAACGTATCAGTGCTGCAGGCAGGATTATAAAATCACTGGATAAAGACAGTTGCCGCAAGGCTCTGGATAAAGCCTATCTAGCTGGTTTTCGCTCAATCGCCATTGTACTGATGCATGGTTATCACTTTCCCGTACATGAACAGGCGTTAGCTGAACTTGCCAGCCAAAGCGGCTTTGAACAGATTTCCCTGTCATCGATAAGCAGCCCTCTGCCACGGCTGGTTTCACGCGGCGATACAACAGTAGCAGATGCCTATTTATCACCGGTACTGTCGCGATATGTAAACCAGGTACAACGCGAGTTGGGGGATATTCCATTACTATTCATGCAATCCACCGGCGGCCTGTGCCATGCCAGTTCTTTTCATGGCAAAGACGCGGTTCTATCCGGACCTGCTGGCGGTGTTGTCGGTGGTATCGAAACTGCCCGTCTTGCCGGTTTCGATCGTTTGATCGGTTTTGATATGGGAGGGACTTCTACCGATGTCTGGCATTATGCCGGTGACTATGAACATCAGTCAGAACAGCTGGTTGCTGGAATCCGCCTGCGCACCCCGATGATGCGAATAAACACCGTAGCGGCTGGAGGCAGTTCAATTCTTCATTATGCTGATGGGCGTTTTCAGGTGGGGCCGGATTCAGCAGGCGCAAATCCCGGCCCTGCCTGTTATCGACGCAACGGGCCATTAACGCTGACAGACTGTAATGTATTGCTGGGCAAGATACAGCCCGGACACTTTCCTGCCGTGTTCGGTGCTGACGGAGACAGCCCGCTTGATGCAGAACATGTGGCAGAAAAGTTTTCTCAATTCATCGAACAGCAAACATGGGCTGATGCAGCTAACGACCCATTAAATATTGCCGAGGGTTTTCTCACTATTGCCGTTGAAAACATGGCCCAGGCAATAAGAAAAATTTCGGTGCAACGAGGTTACGATATTTCCTGTTACACCCTTTGTGTATTTGGTGGCGCCGGCGGTCAACACGCCTGTCTGCTTGCCGATGCACTGGGCATGAAAACCATCTACTGTCATCCGCTGGCCGGCGTTCTGTCTGCCTATGGTATTGGCCTGGCAGCGATCAGCACCGTACATGAAGCCGCCATTGGTCATACTCTGTCCCCCAGTAGCCCGGCTCGTCTGCAACAGAAATTCTCGCAACTATCTGATCTTGGCCTGAACGACCTCAAACAACAGGGCGAGGATTGTAGCAATACACAAAAAATCGCCCGCCTGTTTCTACGTTATCCGGGCTCTGATACCACTCTGGAGTTACCGTTCTCGACAGATGTTGATGTCCTGATCGACCAGTTCACCGCTGCCCATCAGCAACAATTTGGTTATTCCGATCCTGCAAGTTCCATCATCATTGAAAGCCTGCGGGTAACAATCTCAACTCAAACCGAAAGTCCAACAGGTAAGTTTTTTCACCAACTTCAGGGGACTGCAGAAGCAGACCACACTGAATTCTTCAGTGCTGGTGTAATGCATAAGGCCCTCATCTACAACAGAGAAGCATTAGCTTGCGGACAGACCATAACCGGCCCTGCAATCATTGCAGAAAGTACCGGCACACTTGTCGTGGAGACCGGCTGGCAGGCTGAAGTCAAGGGAGATCTGGCCATCGTCCTTACTCGCACCGTCAGGCAACCAGCGATCCATAAAAAGGCTATCTATCAACAGGCAGACCCGGTCCTGCTGGAGATATTCAATCGACGATTCATGAATATAGCCGAACAGATGGGCCTGGTATTAGAGCGCACCAGTCATTCAGTGAACATAAAGGAACGTATGGATTTTTCCTGTGCCCTGTTCACAGCGGCTGGCGAGCTGATTGCCAACGCCCCACATATTCCAGTTCATCTTGGCTCGATGTCAGACTCAGTACGTGCAGTGATTGACAAGCATAAAAATGATATCAGCCGCGGTGACTCTTTCATACTCAATAATCCCTATCAGGGCGGCACTCACTTGCCCGATATCACTGTCATCACGCCGGTATATTGCCAGGACAATAAAACACTGTTGTTTTTCGTCGCTTCACGCGGCCATCATGCTGATATAGGCGGCATCACCCCGGGCTCCATGCCGGCAAACAGCGGAAACATAATGGAAGAAGGAGTTCTGTTTGATAACATTCGATTTGTTCAGAACTATCGACTTGATGAAACACTACTGACTGCAATCCTGACTAAAGGACCCTATCCTGCGCGCAAGCCGGAACAAAATATTGCTGATTTACGCGCACAGCTCGCTGCCAACCATCAGGGCATAAATGAACTGCATAAATTGTTGGATGAGTTCGGTACAACCGTGGTCAGCAACTATGTCATCCATGTGCTGAACAATGCAGAATCGACCGTCATAAAACTCCTCGACACACTAAACAATGGCCAGTTTTGTTGTACCATGGATAATGGTGCGCAAATCCATGTCACTATTGATATAGACCGACAACAACAGTCAGCGGTAATTGATTTCGATGGCACATCTGCACAGCTCAGTTCAAACTTCAATGCACCGGCTTCTGTATGTCGCGCTGCAGTACTCTATGTATTTCGTTGCCTGGTGAACAAGGATATTCCACTGAATGAAGGCTGTCTGCGCCCGCTGCAGATACGCATACCATCACACTCTTTCATCAACCCCGATTATCCAGCAGCAGTGGTAGCTGGTAATGTAGAGAGCTCTCAAGTCATTGTCGATTGCCTGTTTGCCGCACTCGGTGTAATGGCCGCATCCCAGGGCACGATGAATAATTTCACTTTTGGCAATGAAAACTTTCAGTACTATGAAACCATCTGTGGTGGAACGGGGGCTGGCCCTGATCATCATGGCACCAGTGCTGTACAGTCACACATGACTAATTCCCGACTTACCGATCCAGAGATACTCGAGCAGCGCTTTCCCGTGCAGCTGGAATATTTTCGCTGCCGTCCTGGTAGTGGTGGGGATGGAAAGTTCAATGGCGGGAATGGTGTAGAACGCTGCATACGTTTCCATCAGCCGGTGCAAATTTCAATTCTCTCCAACCGGCGCCAGACGGTACCTTTTGGCCTGGCCGGAGGTGGTGCGGGGAAATGTGGAGAAAACTGGTATATTGACCCAGACGGAAAACATCATGCCCTGTCTGGCTGTGCAGCAGTGGATCTGCCTGCGGGAGGGAAAATACTGATCAGAACCCCAGGAGGTGGTGGCTATGGGGCAAAAGAAAAAAAAGTTTAAAGGGGACAGGGGAAAGGGGAAAGAAAAACTTCTTCCTTGAAACTTGAAACTTGAAACTTGGAACCTGGAACATGGAACCTGGAACTTCATACTCGGAACTTTTTTTAAACTAAACCATGGATCAACGAAACAGTCTTGAAGTTTTTTTTGTCTCTGACCGTACCGGTATTACTGCGGAGGCGCTGGGCAGGAGCCTGCTTACTCAGTTTCATGAGGACAATCGTCGATTTACTGTGCTGCCATATGTCGATACCGATGAGAAGATTGACGCAGCCATCAATCAGATCGATACGGTTATGCAAAATGGCCAGCGAGTTGTTGTCTTCAGCACACTTTCTAATGAAACACTCCGGCAGAAACTCATTAATAAGGACTTTTTTGTACTGGATCTGTTTGCAACCTGCCTGCCATCATTACAATCTGCACTGCATCAACATAGCTCACCTGTAATCGGTCATACACACGGGATACTTGATAAAAACCAGTACCTTACCCGTATGGATGCAGTCAATTTCACATTAAATGTTGATGATGGAATGCGAACCAAAGACTATCAGCAGGCAGATATCATACTGGCTGGTGTGTCAAGATCTGGCAAGACGCCCACCTGCATCTACCTTGCTATGCAATTTGGCATACGTGCAGCCAATTACCCTCTGGTTTCTGAAGACCTGGAGAAAGCCAGACTGCCGGATGCATTAAAACAATGGAAGAAAAAAACCTTTGGCCTCATTATCGACCCAGTCTCGTTACACAAAATTCGACAGTCCCGTATGCCGGATAGCAGCTATGCTTCTGTTGAACAATGTCGTAAGGAGGTACGACTGGTTGAGACCCTGTTCAGGCAGGAAAACATCACCGCTGTCGAATCCAGCAGCATGTCTGTTGAAGAACTGGCAACATCACTGATGCAAAAAGCAGATTTAAAGCGACAGTTTTAATTCATCCTGTAACAGTAATTTTCCAGTTATTGTTTTTTTACCAGTGAGCACACTATTCAGCAGATTCAATTGATCTATGCAACACCACATCATTAGATTGAAGGGCAGTGTTGAATTTGACTGGGAATTACACACAACAGAATAGACGAATGATTATGTCAGCAGAACCTTCCGTAGATCTTACTCCTGAATGCCAAATCAGCAAAATCTGCAGCAGAAGGCAGAGCATACATACCGTGCTCATCTGTTTGCTGATGTATCCACTTACCATGACAAATGGCTATGGAATGAGCCTGAAAGAGCGGCAAGCCGTGATGTGGAAATACGAGGAGTGGACACTGGTAAACACATCATGGACCGGAAATCCCTTTGATGTTATCGCCACGGTAACTTTCGTTCACTCCGGCACGGGATTGCAGCATAAGACACAGATGTTCTATGCCGGAGACAACCAGTGGAAATTTCGCTTTACTGGCACACGTACCGGTGCATGGAGCTTCTCGACATTTAGTAGTGACCCTGAGCTCGATGGACAGACTGGCTCCGTGATCGTGGCACCACGCTCTGATTCCAGCCTGAAAGGATTCCTGACTAATGTGGGAAACAAGTATGCCATTATGGAACAGGACATCGATCATCTTGCAGGATATGTCTATCAAGTTTTCATGAACCAGCAGGATTATGAGCAACAGTACAAACACTCCTCACGGATCCTGGGGCATCCGAGCCGGGTGGGTCTCATTGCTGACTACTGGAACAACACCCGGGACAACGGCTTCGATATCTACTTCTTCGCTGTTTTCTATAGCTGGTTCCGCATGGGTGCTCTGAGCATCGACGACTTTACCAGTGACACAGACCCCGACCTCGATGAACCCGACCTGGCACTGTTTGACACTCTTGAACTTGCCATCAGGCACGCCCATGAACGCGGCGGACGCACCCACATCTGGGCCTGGGGTGACAACGACAGAAGACAGACGCCTAATCACCTCGGCGGAGGGATGCGGGGAATTCGACATCAGCGGCTCATGCGTTATATAGCTGCTCGTCTGGGCCCGCTGCCAGGATGGACCATGAGCTTTGGCTTCGATACCGTTGAAATGCCTGATGCTGAAATGGAAGCGGCCTGGTGGGCCAGCGAATTGAATCGAATGATGGGCTGGCCGCACATGTTAATGTCTCGTGGATGGCAAAATGAAAGCTTTGGCGCCAACTCATATGCCGGGTTTGGCGGCAGCCCATACGACCTTGAGACAACTGACAAAGGCCCTGTTGACTTCCACGAAATCAGGCAGGATCTCGATGCGCAAACGGATAAACCTTCCATTTATGAGGAACGGCATACATACAACCGATGGCAATGCTGGCCGGGGAATGTGAGTGACCCGGACCGGCTTAACGAAACCGGTAGCCGTCGTTTGATCTGGTGGCAAGCCATGGCCGGAGGAATGGGCGGCTTCTTCGGCCACTTCTCAACGCGTTTCAATATATTCGGCCCCTTTCTTGCAGATGGTCCATGCGGGTATCATCCCGAGTCCCTCAAACGGTCATTTCGAGCACACCGGGAATTCTGGAGAGATGGTCGACTCAAATTAAGCATGTCACCGGATAATTGTCGTGTCACTGGTACTGATGCATATTGCCTGGCCAGTGCCGACAGCAAGCACTTTATCTTCTTTGCTGAAGACACGAACGCGATGACGGTCGATCTCCGTAGCATGCGTGGCAGACAGAGGGTGGTGGCAGTTGACACCCGCGCTGATTATGGCGAGAAGGAAATCGGTAGTCTGATGGCCGGAATCCATAAGATCAGGCTGGACACGACTTCGGACTGGGTCATTGCTGTGGGCAGCTTTGACTCCACCGAGCAGCACAACGGAGTGACTAGTACAGATGCTGCGCAGGCACTGGGCAGCAATGACAGCAAAATCAGTAGATCAGCTCGCCACCGCTAACAACCGGGTGCAGACATAGGACCATAGACTGCAAAATTTACAGCATGTTCTGTCATCCACTATGCAATCGAAACAGGGCAACTTGCTAGCGACTGATTGCTGGGTGATACTTATATATATTTCTCTCTCAAGATTAAGGAAATGCCGATGGCCAGAGTCAAACGCCTCGTTCTCGATGTACTCAAACCACACAAGCCCAATACCCTTGAATTTGCCCGAGCCATTGCGGCATCAGGAGAGGGCTGCCAGGTTGATATCCAGGTACTGGAAATGGATGAACAAACCGAGACACTGCAGGTAATGATTGAGGGGGATAGTCTTGATTTTGACCAGATCAGCAGCGTCATCGATGAAAACGGGGCATCACTACACAGCATCGACGAGGTCTCAGTCGTTGGCAAGTAATATTCCAATGCCACAGATGATTTAACTGGAATTTACGGCAATATGGAGTTGAAGCAGATCAAAATCCTGTTGGAGATCTCCCACTCCGAGGAAATCATGCGTCGTTATTTTGTCGTCAATGGCTTTGATGGGGCCCTGACAATGCTCGGGTTGCTAATGGGATTCTATGTCAGCGAGTATGTCGATTTTACAGTGGTGATCACCACCTGCCTTGCCGCAGCACTGGCACTCGGCATGAGTGGAGTCTCCAGCGCTTACATCTCTGAGGCAGCGGAGCGACGCCGTACTCTGATGGAACTGGAGAAGGCTATGGTGACTTCTCTCGATGAGAGTCATCATGCTCGGGCGACGACATGGATTCCGTGGCTGGTTGCGCTAGTCAACGGCATCGCCCCCTTGCTAATAGGTTTGATTATCATCTCACCAATCTGGATAGCACATAATGGAATGCTGCTGGCACTTGAGCCTCTGCCAATGGCAATGATTGTGGCACTGTTCATCATCTTCCTGCTCGGTGTCTTTCTTGGCCGTATCGGTGGCACCTTCTGGCTGTGGAGTGGCTTGCAGAGCCTTGTGGTCGCATTGATGACAGTCGGACTGATCTATCTCCTTGGTTGAACAGTAGAAAAACCCCGGCTTTCCTTCATCTTATCTTCATCGCATCTTTCCAGGTGATTCATTGAAAATTCCACCTGGCAATTAATTCCAGCGCGCGTTGCGTGTGAGCGGCACATTCAAGGCTTGCAGTTCGTGGATCGGGCCAGTCAGCAGACTGTAATAAGTCATATTGCTCGTATGACATCTTGAAAAGTCGTTCACGGAGCAGGCCCGCAGGTGTCCTTAAAGAATTTGCAAAAAGTCCTACATAGACATCGATCAAGTGCTCTGCGAAATCCATACGGCCACATCTGGCTAGTCGAGCCGCCGGTTCAGCGACGTAGTTTCTTTGGTCTCTGAAGATTCGCTCAGGACCCTCGAGACGCTGACCAAATACAGTTGCAGACACCATCGAGAGCATGACAGCGACAATTATCTTTTTCACGGTAACCTCTAATCTTGATCACATTCGATGGATTCACTTACTCTTCATACATCGGTGATGTGTTAGCAGGCACCGGTACATTTTGTGATGACCCGCACACAGATGGCAGCCTGGTAAATATCATTGATGCCAGTGAACTTCCCGCTACCCTTATGCATCAGCACCGCGCTATTGCAGTGTGTTCGATTGCTGCCAAAACTGATTTCAGTCTGCCATTCAACTTGCTTGCAAGCAGGATTTCCCGTACCGAGTTGTATGCCTGTTTCATAGGCAGCACAACGCAGGCGATTATGGGTCACAGCAGTGCTTAAGTTCCACGCACCCGTTTCATCTAACGAGCCACGCGTCTCTGTGCCCTGGAACTTTCTGACTGCGCTCTCATCGGTGCCACTCTTTGACGACGGATCCAGCACTAGATCAATGGTGTTGACGATGCGGGAACCGCTTGAAGGCCCCTCATTAGTGGCATCGCCTCTTTGTTCATTGGCAGCGCATGAAACCAGCAGGATGATCGGCAACAGTTTCCACCTTTCACTTCTCTCCCGTCGAGATAATTAATTATCAGTGGATGCAAATTAATGGTCAAAACACTGACATCGCCCTCATAAACAGTGAGCGAAAATTAATCATGAACTAAATTCTCGAATTTTTTCTGAACACTCGACTTTTCACTGAAAAATACAGCGACCGTAAGCCAGCACAGAATAATCCATCCAAAGTCCAAAGTCCAAAGTTCAAAGTTCAAAGTTCAAAGTTCAAAGTTCACTATCAGGATCTCAGAACTTTATCGATTAGATCAATTCGATTGACTTCTGGCGCCTTCCAGCCATTCCAGCAACCGCCTATCGAGGTACGGATAGAACGGGTTGTATCGCAGACGCAGCAACCAGTCTGCAGGAATTTTCAGCAAGCCTCGCTCCCCCAGTATTGACATGTTCCCGAGAAACACAAAATCATCGTTTGCTGGTGCCTGCTGACCATACAGCAAATCATCAGGTGGAAAAGGCAGTGCCACATGGGACAGTGATACAATTCCCCGCGGCCAGTTAATGTCCAGCTTTTCTAAATCTGACGTTTCGAGTGAAAAAGATCTCTTGTGTCGCGCCACAACATTTGAACTATGCGGGTTCTCATTGGTGATAAAAGTTACTGCGAAAGGCAGGTTCTGATCAGCCATTATGCGATTAGTCAGCGGTCCGGGGTCAGATACCAGCAGCGTCGATTTTATGGCCGCATTGCGGTTGATGTCGAACAGAACCAGCTCATTACGCTCGTCTGGCAGGTTAGACAATAGATTATCGACTACTGCATCGGTCGTCACCGTTGAATCGACCGTCGATTTGAATACAAGGATCGGTGGCAGCTTATTGATCAAGGCCGGCTGCTTTGCCAGTGCCCTGATTCGCCGGTCTACATTGCGTGTAATGGAGTGGACCTGGGCAGCAGCATTGGTGGCAAAGGAATTGTACTTGTAGGGATCGAATTCATCCATCACGGTCAGGTAGGCCAGTCCACCGAGGCCCGGCAAAATCGATAACGCATTCTTGAATCTGGCCAGTGCCCCCACTGGGTGGACTCTTATCGCCGGTGAAATAAAAACCAGGCTTTTGGGGACTGAGAGATCCTCCTGGAGAAGGCGGTTAAGTGCTAAATCCATCGCCAGCGGTGCGCCGGTTGAATAGCCAATGACGTGCACCGGTTTTGATCCGAGCCTGGATGCGAGATGCTGCATCGCCAGGCTGACTGCTGCGGCCATGTCCTGCCATTTTACATGCCTGAGACCTGAAGGTACGGTACCATGACCCGGCAGACGCAGGCCAAGAACCTGGTAGCCGTGCTTATTCAATGATTGACCCAGCGCGCGCAGGCTATATGGTGAATCTGACATGCCGTGCAGTAGCAGGATACCGCCGACAGGATCCTTTGCTGGCAGTTCGAAGCTGTGGTTCCAGTCTGGTTGCTGGTTTCTTGGGTCTACCATACTCCCGGAGCTGTAACGTTCCAGCATCTGTTCGGGACCGGCTTCTGATTGTGCATAGATCTGCTCATCCAGCTGCCTGAATAACCGTTGCTCCAGAGCCAGGTAATCCTCGAAGCTGCGAATCTCATTTTTTGTCATCGCTGCGGTAAATTCCTCGGTCAATCTTTCCTGGTGCCAGTGCTTCAGGGGAGTGTCGCTGCTGCATCCCAGAATGGTCAGCGTAATCACTATCAGCAGCGTAATTGTAGCGATGCGTATTAATTGTTGCGTGCTTAGATTGGTCATGTTTGCATACAGAAACTTATCGACCTCGTGTCAATACGAAGTAACGAGTATTGTCCGAAGTCTGCACAGAATACAGTTCACGTGTCTGCGGCAGGGTTGTTGCGGTGAACCTGAGGAACAGGTCATCAAAAAATTCCGGGGTTTCAAGGCTGAAGTTATGGAAGTTACGGGTCCGGTTTACCGGCGTTACATCCACCAGAACGAGCTGCTCGTTTCCCGGTTCCAGTAATTCCGAGAAGCTTGCAGCCTGCTCAGCCTGGTCAGGGTTGCCTGGATTCAGTGTGCTTTCACCGACACGTCGTCCCCGGTTGATAATACGGCTGGCCAGCAGTGCACGATCGTTGGATGTGACATATAGCGTAATATTATCTGCCAGCACCTTGATCTCCCGCTTTAACTGCTCGTTGAATTCTGAGCGGTCAACATCGGCTGCTGTCAGTACGACATTCTCAATTTCTGTCTCTGCATCAACAAAATCTGTGTCACGGTACAGCTGGTGGAAAGCATTGACTACTACCTGGGCACCCATGCTATTTGCCATCAACCAGAGTCGCTCTGGCGCCACCTCTCCGATGATTAATTTAAGCATGGTAGCAAGTTCTGCACCGGAAGCTGTTGCTACACCGCGTGCTCGTCGATAACCACGCAGCGAAGAGCCCTGGTTACCGGGCCAGTCAAAGACTAGTACCGGTGTGTCGATATCCAGCACATGGGCAAGGAAGGCCGTTTTGCGCAGGGCTGAGGGATAGGCTTCACGAAAGCCGTGAACAACCACCAGCAGGGAGCGGCCCGGCGACGCCTCCACCTGCTCACGCAGCTGAGTTACGAAATCCTTCTGTTGCAGCGCCTGTACATCCAGTACATTTATCTCTTCATTGAGGAACCAGGCGCTCGAATCAATAATCAGTCCGAGGCCTAGCGTTGGCTCGACCCGGGTGTCGAAAAAACCAAACTTGAGCAATGCCTCGCGCTCTGAACTAAAACGTTTGTCAATAGCGCCCGACAAGTCGTCAGGCACACGATTGGTGGTATAGAAAAAGCGAAAACCGTCCTGCCCAGGTAGTTTCGCTGCTGTCATGCGGCGAAAGGAAAAGTTTTCTGCATGTTCCAGCAATGTACGTGTGCCAATGAAATAGGTATACAGTGCAAGGCAGACTAGCGCCAATAGAGCCAGCAGCATTATCCATAGTGCCCTTTTACTATAGCGTGTCATTCCTGTTATTTCCCGGCTGTCTGTAGATTAAGATATATTTTATCTCTCAGGCTTCAAACTTAGTCTGTCTGTCCTGGTCATGAATAGCTGTCTGGATCTTGATTAATTCCAGAATATTATCGAGATTGATAATGCCCACCAGTTGATTGTTTTCTGTCACTGAAATTAGTGGGCAATGACTGGCCTGCAAGCGCTCAAGTACTTTTTCCAGAGGTTCGTTAATATCTGCACTCTGAATCTCTTTCTGCATCCAGGCCCCAACATGGTACTGTTCTCCCTGTGCCTGTAGTCCTTTCAACAAATCATCCTGTGTGAGCACCCCGACCATAACCTTATCTACCAGCACCGGAAACTCTTTCTGACTTCCGGCGAGGGTCAGTTCAATGGCATCAGAAAGGGTATCATCAGGTGAAAGCACCTGAAAATCTGTCAACATGGCCCGGCCTACTGCCACATCGTGCAGGCTTGATTTGATCTGTTCTGTCCCTGCCTCGGCTGCAGCCCCGATCCAGACAAACAGGGCTATGAAGATCAGGAAAGGGTTGTAGAGCAATCCTATTAAACCTAACCACAGGGCCAGCCCCTGTCCCACTCTGGCTGCCACCTGGGTGGCCCTATTGTGGCTCATGGTCATTGACAGTGCTGCCCGTAATACTCGTCCTCCGTCCATAGGAAATGCTGGCAACAGATTGAAGACGGCGAGTATTACATTGACCACCATCAGCTTTTGTAGAAACGATGCCCCGGTAAGGTCGAGCAGCTCTGCTTGCAATGAGTTGCTGAGCGAGAGCCAAAACCAGAGGACAAGCGCAATGGCCAGGTTTACCGCCGGCCCTGCAAGCGCCACAGCGATCTCCTGTTTTGGATCATCCGGCATACGTTCCATGGCAGCCACGCCGCCGATGGGCAACAGGATGATATTACGGGTTCGGATTCCATAACGACGCGCAGTCAGGGCGTGTCCTAGTTCGTGCAGCACCACGCAGGTAAACAGGGCAAGGATAAAACTTACACCGGTAAAAACAGCTGCCAGGTTGCCACCAACTATCCAGAAACTCAGACCAATCCATGCGATGAGAATGAAAAAGGTTGCATGAATGTAGACATCAATTCCAGCAACACGGATGATTTTCCAGGACCATTTCATATAGGCGCCTCTACTACATTACCTGTTTCGATTCATCTGCCGTACCAAAAACTTCTCTAACTCGACCAGAAACAATACCGTGGAGGCAACCAGCACAATAGGCAACCATATATTTAATTCTATGTCGGTGGTGCCAAATAATGACTGCATTGGCTTAAGATAAGTAAAACCAAGCTGGAAGCCAAGCAAAATCCCAATTGCAAGCAACACATAACGGTTACCTGTCAGTCCTTCCCAATTAAATACCGAGGCAGTGATATAACGAGAATTAAACAAATAAAAAATCTCGAACATGACCAGTGTATTCACTGCGACAGTACGCGCATGTTCAATAGCGGCCCCTTGTTTCATTTCCCAGAGAAAAAGGCCAATTGTTCCGCACATCAGAATAGCGGAGACAAACACCACGCGCCAGATTAGTAGAGTGGTAAGCAAGGGTTCATCGGCTTTACGTGGTGGGCGATGCATAATATCCTGTTCGGGCGGTTCAAAGCCCAGCACCAGAGCAAGTGTAACAGTTGTCACCATATTTACCCACAGTATCTGAACCGGCGTTAACGGCAGTTGTTGAAAACCAAACAGGATGGCAGCAAGTATAATTAATGACTCACCACCACTGCTCGGCAAAATGAAAAGAATAGACTTTTTCAGATTGTCATAAACAGTGCGCCCTTCTTCTACAGCATGAGTGATTGAGGCAAAGTTATCATCAGCCAGCACCATATCAGACGCTTCCTTGGCGGCCTCGGTACCGTTGATGCCCATGGCAGTGCCAACGTCCGCACGTTTCAGGGCCGGAGCATCATTCACACCATCACCTGTCATCGCCACAATCAACCCCTTTTCCTGCAACAGTCTGACTAAACGCAGCTTATGTTCTGGGTTTACACGGGCATAAACATCGACTTCCAATACGTATTGCCGCAACTCATCTTCAGACATCAATTCAAGCTCATGGCCGGTCAGTACATCATCTGCATTAACAAGTTTCAGTTGCTGGGCTATTGAGCGAGCGGTAGTACCGTGATCACCGGTGATCATCTTTACCCGGATACCCGCCTTGTTACATGCCCGCACTGACTCAATGGCTTCCTCGCGAGGCGGATCAATGAAGCCGAACATACCCAGCATAGTCAGGTTATTTTCAACATCACTGAATTTAAGATCTATCTGTTCATGGCTTACCGACTTGACAGCAATAGCCAATACTCGCTGCCCCTGTTGTGCAATTTCCTCGATACGTTTCAACCAGTATTGTTTATCCAGTGCTTTGTCACCATCAACCATGCGCTGACGATCGCACATCTCCAACACACGTTCAGGAGCACCTTTAAGGTAAATGAAGGCATCGCCGGTGTGACTGTGATGAAGTGTCGCCATAAAACGGTGCTCTGATTCAAAAGGAATAAGATCTTTGCGCGGATATTGCTTAAGCTCAGCCTCGTTATCCAGTCCAGTCTTTAGCCCTGATACCAGTAATGCTCCCTCCATTGGATCGCCATGGACTAGCCATTCGCTGTTTTTTTGTTCCAGCGACGCATCATTACAAAGCACAGCAGCACGTACCACCTCCATTAGAAGAGGCCTCTCCTGCGGTTGTACATCGATGTTCGACAGCGATATTGCACCGTGGGGATCGAAGCCTGTGCCTGCCAGCTCGAATCTATTGGCTGCTGTGGCAATGGTCCTTACTGTCATTTCATTGCGGGTCAAAGTACCGGTTTTGTCTGAGCAAATTACCGTTACCGAACCCAGTGTCTCAACGGCCGGCAAGTGGCGAATAATAGCATTACGCCGAGCCATACGCTGTACGCCGATAGCCAGTGTGATGGTCATGATTGCGGGCAATCCTTCGGGTATTGCCGCCACCACCAGACTTACCGCGGCAAGGAACATATCAGTCACCGTATAATGACGTACCAGCGAGCCGAAAGCGATGGTAATAATGGCTAGTCCCAGAATCGCCAGTGTAAGCCAACGACCAAACTGATCCATTTGCCGTAGCAGAGGTGTTGTCACTGATTCTACTTCCGAAACCAGCGTACTTATACGACCAATTTCGGTTTGTGCACCGGTTGCAATCACTACACCAGCACCCTGGCCATGCGTAACAAGAGTTCCTGAATAAGCCATGCAGAGGCGATCGCCGAGCACACTCTCCTCTGTGACAGCATCGATGCCCTTTTCTACCGCCATCGACTCACCAGTCAGTACTGATTCCTGAATTTGCAGGCCCTTGACACGATACAGGCGCAGGTCTGCAGGCACCTTATCGCCTGATTGCAGCAATACAATGTCACCCGGCACCAGCGATTCGGCCTGGACTGTCACTTGATGTCCGTCACGCACAACCATTGCGTTCGGAGAAAGCATCTGTCGTATCGCCTTCAATGCATCCTCGGCTTTCCCCTCCTGAATAAAGCCGATTATGGCATTGAGAAAAACCACTCCGAGAATGACGCCTGTATCGACCCAGTGCCCCAGCATAGCTGTAACTATGCTTGCGGCTAATAATACATATATCAGCACATTATGGAACTGGGAGAAGAATCGTAGCAGTGGCCCTCGTTTTTTTCCCTCCGGAAGGCGATTCGGCCCGTACCTGGTAAGCCTTTTTTTTATCTCTTCTTTTGATAAACCATCTGCTACTGTTTCGAGTGATTCGAAGACAGCTTTTATGTTTTCACTATGCCAGCTTATGGATGTCAAAGCCTGCGCGCCCAAAGGACCATTTGGGTTTATGAATCCTTTGATGACACCTTGTAAAATTTTCGTAATGTCTGATTGGCTAGAAAATTTCTTCATATCAAGACGCAAATTACATAACCGTTGAATGACATGCTGTCATCGCTGTTACTGGTAAAATTATCTATTTCGTCATTACTAGCTATTTCAGGCACCTGTACAGCTGTAGAAATAATTTCCTCAAGCAAGCAGCTACGATTATGTCGGGGGTAGAAATAAGGAAAAGTGTGTTTCAGGTCCTGGATATATGTTCATGAATGGCATTCGAGCTGTCTCTTGCAAAATCAGCCAGTAATTAATGTCCCCACGCCTTCATCTGAGAAGACCTCTAGCAACAGCGCATGTTCCACCCTGCCGTCTATTATATGCGCCGATCTTACACCTGATTTGACCGCATCCAGGGCACAGCCAACCTTGGGTAACATGCCACCATGAATTGCACCAGACTTCACCAGCTGATCAACTTCGGTAGCACTGAGACCTGTCATAACGTTTCCATTTTCATCAAGCACACCAGCCGTGTTAGTCATCAGTATCAGCTTCTCGGCCATTAATGTACGGGCTAATGTGCCTGCAACTATATCTGCGTTGATGTTATAGGTTTGCCCGTGTCCATCTACACCGATCGGGGCAATGACGGGAATAAATTCACCTGATTCCAGCAGCTTGACGATTTCCGGGTCAACACTGTCAACTTCACCAACATGTCCGATATCGATAATCTCGGGGGTATTCAGTGCAGGGTCATTATCGCCAGTAATTACCATCTTACGTGCACGAATCAGTCCCCCATCTTTTCCTGAAAGTCCAACAGCTTTTCCACCATGGCGGTTTACAAGATTCACTATATCCTTGTTTACCAGCCCCCCCAGTACCATCTCAACGACATCCATAGTCTCACGATCGGTCACCCTCATTCCTTTCACAAACTGGCTTTCCTTGCCAATTTTATCCAGCAACTGATTAATCTGCGGACCGCCACCATGAACAATAACAGGGTTGATTCCAACCAGCTTCATCAATACGATATCACGTGCAAAACTTTCTTTCAGTCCCTCATCTACCATTGCGTTACCACCGTACTTCACGACGATGGTTTTCTTTCTGAAGCGCTTTAGATAAGGAAGGGCCTCAGCAAGTATGCTGGCTCTTTGCTGTACTGAAATATTAGATAATGTCATTACTTTTCCTGAATACATTAAACTTTTACTAGCTTGCAGGTCATTGTATTCGACTTTTTTATTGTATGCATAGCTTTGGTGCATAAAAAATACAGATAAAAAAAGCTGCCGTGCGGCAGCTTTAAAGGAAGATCAGACTTCCGGTATGTCTGTCAAAATGACTGAATTAACTCACGTTGACGGAAATCTTCTTTGGTTTTACTTCTTCCACTTTTGGAAGCTCAAGCTCAAGCACACCATCTTTGTAATTTGCCTTTACTTTTTCTTCGTCAATATCTTTGCCGAGCCGTATGCTTCTTACGTATTTACCATAGCGACGTTCCTGGCGGATAACACGACCATCTTTCTTGTCTTCATGCTCATAACGAGTTTCAGCATTAATTGTGAGCAAGCCATCCTGCACAGTAACATCGATATCCTCTTTCTTTACACCAGGTATCTCAGCCTTGACTGTATAGCTATTATCATTTTCATGCAGATCAATTACAGGAACCAGGCTACCATTATTCCCTTCGCGTGTTTGTGCATTAAATGGTCTGAAGAAGCCTTCAAATACATTGTCCAGGTTGTCGTTAAAAATGCCCCAACTTGCTTCCCGGTTTGGCTGACGTACAATATTATTCATATTACAACTCCTGTATATCAGTTAATTTAAATAAGCGTTATTCTGTATATTCACAGTAATATGCGCTTTAAAACTGATTTATATATATGGTATCTATCTTTTTTTTCAAGAGGGAGTATTCTTATTTCTGAACTTCAAGATCCCGAAACATGTGAAGTTTTTTTTGGCCAAACATGGTTTTGTTAATTTCGTAAAAACAGATCAACCCGAATAATAATAACTCGGGGCATGGGGTGTGGCGTATTGGACTTTAACTACACTTCACACTTCGCCCTGTATGCGGTATCTCTTCTGGTTACTTGAATTACATATTACAAATAGTATGTATCATCGGTGTACTGCGAGCACCCCATTCAGTCCCTGAAAGAATAATTAGTTATAAACAGGTAAACTGAATCCACAGCGAACTGATTTGAATAACCAGGGACGGGTTTTATGCTGAAGCCGGGATGACTTCAAATTAAGCAGTCATCCATATAGTATTAAACTATTAGTATGAAACTATTTCAGGCCGTACCAATAACGGCCTTATTTTCACTTTCGATGTTTTCTCGATCTTCATACAACCTCTTTGCAACAGAAACACGAAAGGGACAATTTTTTGTATTATCGCACTTATCACATTCCAAATCTGTCCAGGCATAGGCAAGAGCAAAAGTAAGACGTGAGAAGAAATGTTCATCTGCCATTGGGCCTGCTGCATGTGTTCTGTAAATAGTCTGCATAAACTGGCGTTTCATTCTGGCAACCATAAATAACACCCCCGCCTTTTCCAGTCTTTCACGCAGTTGTGTAAGCACCATCTGGCCAGTTGAATCCAGCATATTTATTCCTTCAGCATCCAGAATAATAAATTTTGCATCAGGGTGATCTGCAAATACTTTTAATACTTCAGTTTCAAAATAACCGGCATTGGCATAGTACAGAGACATGTCAAAACGGATAACCACAATTTTTTTACAGGATTCAAGCTCAGGGTGAATTTTCAAATCACGAAAAGTCCCATCATGAAAACGAGCGACCTTGGCAAAACGTGGGCGCATGGTACGGTAAATGAATAAAGCCATCGATAGAATAACGCCGATGAGAATTCCTTTATCAAGATGTGGAGCCAGTACCAGCGTCAAAACAAACGTCACAACAGCCACTATGCCATCATGTTTCTCTGCTTTCCAGGCATGCTTGATTGGTTCGATTTTGATGAGCCCCAGTACTGCCATGATAATGACGGAGGCCAGCGTTGCCTGGGGCAAATGGTACAGTAGTGGTGTTAAAAACAGCAGCGTGATACCGACCACTATACCAGTGACTATTGAACTGAAACCGGTAAGCGCCCCAGCGTTGATATTAACCGCAGAGCGAGAAAAAGAACCTGAAACCGGGTAACCACTAAATAAACCGGATGTTATATTTGACAGGCCCTGCCCTACCAGTTCCTGGTTTGCATCGAGACGATCTCGGGTGCGAGCAGCCATCGCCTTGGCAATCGAGATTGCCTCCATAAACCCAACCAGCGAGATTACGATTGCAGACGTGGCCAACTGTGAAATAATTTCAAAATTGAATTCCGGGATTGTAATACCTGGCAAACCTTTAGGTATATCTCCTACTATCGCCCCCCCAAGCCCTGAAAACCCGATAAGTTTTGAGACTACAGTTGATACCACGACAGCTATCAAAACAACCGGTAGCGTTGGACGCCACTTTTTAACACCCACCATGATGGCCAGAGACAAAATAGTGATAAAGAAGGTAGGCCAGTGGGTATCTGTGAGAGCGGCCTGAACCATATGATAGACGGTTTCGTAATGGTGTTCCGACTTTTCGACACTTACACCAAAGAGTTTGCTGAGCTGAGAAGTGCCGATAATGATTGCACCTGCCGCAGTAAAACCGACGACCACCGGATGAGATAGGAAGTCAACCAGAACGCCAAGGCGAAACAAACCAAGTGACAACTGAAACACACCGACCATTATCGCTAACAAGGTTGCATAGACCAGAAAACCCTCGCTACCCAGGGCAGCAATCGGCTCTAGCGATGCCGCTGTCATCAATGAAACAACAGCAACAGGACCGGTTGCGAGCTGGCGTGATGATCCAAAAATTGCCGCTACCATAGGTGGCAGAAATGATGCATAAAGGCCATAGTAAGGTGGCAACCCAGCTAATTGTGCATACGCCATCGATTGGGGCACCAATACCAGGGCAACTGTTATACCAGCAAGAATATCAGTTTTTAGAGTTTCGAAATTACGTAACTCAGCAATCTGATCAAGAGACGGGATTAGACTGTATCGGACACGGGATAATAGTTCTTTTGCTGTCATAATTTTACCGTATTACGAATTATATTTTTTACACTTTTAACCCGACTGAATAACCTTGTCACTATGCGGCCGGATAACCCCTTATGATAACACAAATATCCATATATTTTCAGTAAGTTGTCTTTATTATTAATTCTGTATTTCTGCGCTAACTTGCGGTGCGTGCTGTGTAGTGATCGATAACACAAATGGGAAAGGATAAAAATCACAAACGAGTAACTTACCGAGATCAGAATCTAAGCCAGAATTTCTACAGTGCTTATAGCTCTGGCGCACTTCAGTCTCGTTCAGGCTTGCAGAGAAAAGCCGCATGAGTCAGAGCTTTCACTATGCGATTGTGCAGGCGATAGCGAGTTGGCATGCCGCCGTCTCGTCTAGGCAATGACGGGAATAGTAAGGCAAACCTGTCGGGTATTTTGGAAATTCTACTGCTGTTTGTCTTTTGATAAAAACAAATCCGACTGCAACAGGTTTTACCGCAGCTGGCTAACTCATAGAGGGAAGGCCTGGAATAAGCCTGATAAAAGTCAGTCGTCGGTAAGGGACTAATTTATTAACTGTGTTGAGCAACAATAAAAGCAAGAAATCTTTTGATCATCGATGGTACAAGTAAACCATCAAATAAACGATCACAGGATATATCGTGCTAAATCTTCATTTTCAACAAGATCACCGACATGTTCATCGACATAAGCGGCATCGATAACAACCGATTCGCCAGACTTATCGGAAGCTTCAAAAGAAACAACATCGAGCAGCGCTTCCATCAGCGTATGCAGACGGCGAGCACCAATATTTTCGGTTCTTTCATTTACTTCAAACGCCACTTCCGCGATGCGTTTAACACCATCTTCCGAGAACGATAAATTAAAGTCTTCTGTTTTCATCAAGGCCGCGTACTGTTCGGTTAGTGATGCATCGGGTTCTGTTAAAATTCTTGAAAAATCATCTGCGCTTAAGGCATCGAGTTCAACACGGATAGGCAACCTTCCCTGAAGCTCAGGGATCAGATCGGAAGGCTTGGCAAGATGGAAGGCGCCTGATGCAATAAACAGGATATGGTCGGTTTTCACCATGCCATATTTTGTGGAAACCGTGGAACCTTCAACCAATGGCAGCAGGTCCCGTTGTACACCTTCACGAGACACATCGGCACCACTACTTTCACTTCGTCCAACGACCTTATCAATTTCATCAAGAAAAACAATTCCATTCTGCTCGACAAGGTCAACAGCATTAATCTTAATATCGTCTTCGTTGGTCATGCTTGCCGCTTCTTCTTCGGTAAGCAGTCTCATTGCTTCCTTAATCTTTACCTTGCGACTTTTAGTCTTACTACGACCCATACTCTGGAACATGCCCTGAATCTGGTTCGTTAGATCCTCCATACCCTGGGGACCTAATATCTCAACTCCATGAGCAGGCGAGCTAAGTTCTATTTCAATTTCCTTGTCATCAAGTTTGCCTTCCCGCAACTTTTTGCGAAACACCTGGCGCGCAGCACTATCATCCTCTTTTTTTGATTCTTCGAAACCCACATCACGTGCTGTAGGAATCAGTATATCGAGAATTTTTTCTTCTGCTGCCTCCTCCGCTCTCGGCGTAAGCTTTTCAAGCTCCTGTTCGCGAAGCAGTTTGACAGCCATATCAACCAGGTCACGAATAATTGTATCAACCTCCCTGCCAACATAACCGACTTCTGTAAATTTCGTGGCCTCTACTTTTATGAATGGAGCGTTGGCAAGCCGTGCCAGACGCCTGGCTATTTCTGTTTTACCCACGCCAGTAGGACCTATCATCAGGATATTTTTTGGAGTAATCTCAGTACGCAGGTCAGCATCTTCGACCTGGGTCCTACGCCAGCGGTTACGTAAAGCAATGGCAACTGCCCTTTTTGCTGAGGACTGGCCGATTATATGTTTATCCAGTTCATGGACTATTTCACGTGGTGTCATGCTGGACATGTCAGTATTCCAGAGCTTCTATCGTTAAGTTTGAGTTGGTATAGATACAGATATCTGAGGCTATACCAAGGCTTTTTTCTACAATTTCCCTTGCATTCAGCTCTGTGTTTGCAGCCAGAGCCAGTGCTGCGGATTTTGCATAGTCTCCACCAGAACCTATTGCCATAATGCCTTGCTCGGGTTCTATAACATCGCCATTACCTGAGATAATTAATGACGCATCCTTGTCAGCAACAGCAAGTAATGCTTCCAGCCGACGGAGCATACGGTCTGTACGCCAGTCTTTTGCAAGCTCTACTGCTGCTCGTGTCAGATGCCCCTGGTGCTTTTCCAGCTTACCTTCAAAGCGTTCAAACAGGGTAAATGCATCCGCAGTGCCACCAGCAAAACCAGCGATTACCTGCTCCCGGTAAAGACGCCTTACCTTCCTGGCATTGCCTTTCATTACTGTATTGCCCAGTGAAACCTGGCCATCACCGCCAATAACTACAGTGTTGCCTCGGCGCACAGAGAGTATGGTAGTCCCGCGATATTGTTGCATCAATTATTCCAGTAAAAAAATGAGGAGAATATGCGTGTGAAAACGCATATGGGGGTTACTTAACAACTTTCAATAGGGGCTTTTCTGGTTTCTTTTTACCAGTTCGGCCTGAATTCTCTACTTTTTTATTTTCTCCACCGTTCCCTTCAGGCTCCGGTGAACCTTCTTCTTCAGGAAAAAAGATGCCCTGTCCATTTTCCCGGGCATAGATGGCAAGGACTGAGTTAACGGGTACTTCGATGTTCATTGGCTGGCCGGAGAAACGGGCACTGAACAGAATCCATTCATTACCCAGTTCTATTCCCTGCACAGCAGATGGACTGATATTAAGTATAATCTGACCATCGTTAACAAACTGGGCAGGAACAACCACCCCCTCATCGATTGCATTGACGAGTAAATGAGGTGTGAGATCATTTTCACATGCCCATTCGTTAATTGCCCGAATTAAATATGGGCGGGTCGTGGTCATAACCTGGAATAATTAGCCTGTTGTTCCTGTTATGCTGTTTTTTTCTGACGCAGGCCGCGTTCGATTTCACTCAGGCTTTGCTGGAATGCACGTCGACTAAACAAACGATGAGCATACTCGCTCACCGACTTTGCCTGAGGAGGTAACTCGATACCGCAACTGGGCAAGCGCCACAACAGTGCTGCCATATAACAATCGACCAGGCTGAATTCTTCACCTAGTAAAAACGGCTGTGCTGCAAAAACAGGAGACAGTGCCGTTAATCCATCGCGTATGGATTTGCGTGCTTCAGTAGCTTTTTTTGCATCTTTACCAATACATACAGGCAGCAGGCGTGTCCAGTCACGATAAATACGTCTTACCATTAATCGTGCACGGGCTCGGCTGACGGGATCTACTGGCATCAATGGCGGATGTGGCAGTCGCTCATCGAGATATTCATTAATTAATGTAGAACTGTATAGCACCAATTCACGATCAATCAGAGTTGGCGTTTCATTATATGGGTTAAGATCGGCAAGAACCTCCGAGACTTCACTTGAATCAACGTACTCAATTTTACAATCAACATCCTTTTCAAATAAAACAATACGTGAGGCATGACTGTATGGACAGTCATAGCCTGAATAGAGTGTCATGATTGGTTTTCTTGCTGGTGAAGACATATTCATAATTCTAAATCCTGATTAGTAAATTCAGCTTATCTGTTCGAAAAGTATATCACCTTAAACACATACGGGGGCATATAGCCCCCGCATTAGTGCATTCTTGACTCACTTCTTAATGCACATCCTTCCAGTATTCCTTTTTCAGCAGGTAGGCAAATACAAAGAATATTGCAAGGAATATCAGCACATAGACACCAAGCTTGTACCTGACCATGCGCGCGGGCTCTGCCAGATAAACCATGAAATTTGTAAGATCACGCACTGCGGAATCAAACTCATCTTCATTCATCGAGCCTGGTTTTACCATTTCGAAATGGTCGAAAACTTCTACACCATGCTCATCTTTTTTGAATACAGCGTGGCGAGCACCCTGTAAATTATACAGAACATGGGGCATAGCAACTTTCTCGAACAGTACGTTGTTCCAGCCTGAAGGTGAGTTGTCATCGAGATAAAAACTACGCATGTAAGTGTAAATCCACTCTGGACCACGCGAGCGTGCTATCAGAGACAAATCGGGCGGTGCCTTGCCAAACCATTTCTTGGCATCATCAGCAGGCATTGTTGATTTCATCAAGCCGCCTATCCGATCAGCAGTAAACATCATGTTGTCTTCTACCACTTCTTTTGGAATCTGAAGATCTTCTGACATACGCTGATAGCGCATATAGGCGGCACTATGGCAGGAGAGACAGTAGTTAACAAATAGACCTGCACCTCTTTGTAGTGACGCGGTGTCACTCATATCGATATCAACATCATCGAGATGTAGACTACCCCCTGCGGCAAAGACTGGCATGCTTACCACAGTAAGCAACAGAAATAGCATTTTCATTATGTCAACCTCTCTGGAACCGGCTTGGTTTTGTCCAGTCTTGTGTATATCGGCATTAACAGGAAGAAGGCAAAGTAAATAAACAGGCCGATCTGGGCCAGAATGGTATTTATGCCTTCAGCAGGCTGGGTACCTAGCCAGCCAAGCATAATGAATGCAACAATAAAAATTGCCAGCGCAGCCTTGAAGATACCACCGCGATAACGAATCGACTTGACCGGTGACTTATCCAGCCAGGGCAGGAAGAATAGCACAACCAGTGAGGCACCCATGGCAATGACACCCCACAATTTCGCGCCGCCAGGCAGCCACTCCCAGGTCACTGCACGCAGGATTGAATAATAAGGCGTGAAATACCACAGTGGTACAATGTGTGGCGGGGTCGTTAATGGATCGGCAGGGGTAAAGTTATCCTTTTCAAGGAACCAGCCGCCCATCTCGGGTGCGAAGAAAATGATAGCCGAGAACACCATCAGGAAGACGATGACACCGACTATGTCTTTGACTGTGTAATAAGGGTGGAATGGAACGCCGTCAACAGGGATGCCATTTTCATCCTTGTTCTTCTTGATTTCAATTCCATCCGGATTGTTAGAACCCACTTTGTGCAATGCAACGATATGCAGGAAGACCAGGATAACCAGAACCAGTGGTACAGCGATCACATGGAACGCGAAGAAACGATTCAATGTCGCATCGGAAATTACAAAATCTCCTCGTAGCCATTCAACGAGGCCATCACCGACGTACGGAATTGCACCAAACAGGGAGATAATGACCTGGGCGCCCCAGAATGACATATTTCCCCATGGCAGCAGATAACCCATGAATGCCTCGGCCATCAAGGCAATAAAAATCACCATCCCGAAGATCCAGATCAACTCACGAGGACCACGATATGAACCGTAAATCAGAGCGCGGAACATATGCAGGTAAACAACGATAAAGAACATCGAAGCACCGACAGCATGCAGGTAGCGCATCAACCATCCCCACGGGACGTCACGCATGATGTATTCAACCGATGCAAATGCCAGTTCTGCATCCGGCTTATAATGCATAGTCAGAAAGATCCCGGTAACAATCTGCAAGACCAGCATCAGAATGGCCAGCGACCCAAAGTAATACCAGAAATTAAAGTTACTTGGCGCATAATATTTCGCCATGTGTTCTTCCCAGACTTTCGTCATTGGGAAGCGATCATCAATCCAGGCTACGATCTTTTCCATTACGCCTTACCCTCCTCAGGATTTTCACCTACAAGTATCTGCGTTTCACTGAGGAAACGAAATGGTGGCACGGGCAGATTAGTTGGTGCAGGAACATTCTTGTAAACACGTCCGGCCATATCGAATTTTGAACCATGACAGGGGCAAAAATATCCACCGGGCCAGTCATCACCCATATCTGACGCGGGACCAACAGCAAACTTTTCAATTGGAGAGCATCCAAGATGGGTGCATATCCCCACCATTACTGAAATATTTGGATGCGTTTCCTGTGAACGGGCAACGTTCTGCGCATAAGATGGCTGCTGTGATTCAACCTCTGAATCCGGATCGGAAAGCAAGTCAGATAATGTGGCAAGCTTCTGCATCATAGCGTCGGAGCGTTTGACTATCCAGACTGGCTTTCCCTGCCACTCTACAGTCAGCAAAACGCCTTCTTCCAGTTTACTAAAATCAACTTCTACCGGCGCACCAGCCGCTCTGGCTCTGGCACTCGGTGTCATACTAAGTACAAATGGCGTTACTGCGAACCCGGCTCCAACAGCTCCAATGGCTGATGTGGCCAGGGTCAACATCCGTCGCCTGCCTTTATTTACATTCTGTTCACTCATGGATTTACCTCAAAACGAGCCTGCTGTGCAGGACAAACTGGACACCCCTGAAAGTTGGCCATCAACTTTTGGCATAAAAAAATGACCTGACATGGTCATTATTCCGGATACCAAATTTCTAAAGCCCGCGGATTATATCAAAAACCGCATTTACTTTGTGAGTAAAAAAATATTATATACATATTAGTAAGCGCTGATATTCTATCACAGGATCTTCATTTATCAAGATGCAACATGCTATGTAGCAAAGTAAAAAACGTTGCTAAATAGATTGGGTTTCCTTGACTGAGACCCTAAATATAGAAAGTATTTTACTTATTCAGTACTATCGGGAAATGACTATGCAACCATTCATGAAAGCTATGGCTGTCGGCCTGTTTGCGACTATTTTATTTATTTATCTAGTCACAAACTCCAGCGTAGAAACCACCGAGGAGCCTGGCAATGAGTTTTTTCTAAAAAGTGCAGATGCGACGCCCACGACTCTATCGGGGCCAGTGTCTTACTCAGCAGCGGTCAAGGCAGCTGCTCCGGCAGTAGTAAACATCAATACAGAAAAAGTCATTACCGTTCGTGGCCACCCTTTTTTCAGTGACCCGGTTTTCAAACAATTGTTTGGCAATGTACTGGTCGATGGCTCCGTAGTACGAAAACGAGTAGAAAACAGTCTTGGCTCAGGCGTCATAATCAACCCGCAAGGTTATGTATTGACAAACAACCATGTCATACAGGGTGCCGATGCGATTCAGGTTTCACTAAAAGATGGTCGTACCAGCACCGCTAAAGTCATTGGTACAGACCCGGAAACGGATATCGCCTTATTAAAGATTGATCTCGAACAGCTTCCTGCCGTTTCTATCGGTGATTCTGAACAATTGGAAATCGGAGATGTGGTACTGGCCATTGGCAACCCTTTTGGTGTTGGCCAGACAGTTACCATGGGCATAGTTAGCGCCACTGGTCGGTCTCAACTCGGCATCAACACCTTCGAAAACTTCATCCAGACTGATGCAGCCATCAACCCCGGTAATTCCGGTGGTGCACTGGTCGATGCTTACGGAAGACTAATAGGGATCAATACCGCTATTTTCTCTCGCAGCGGTGGCTCGCAGGGGATTGGTTTCGCTATTCCCAGCAATATGGCCAAAGACATTATGGGCCAACTGATCAAGCACGGTCACGCAGTTCGAGGATGGCTAGGCTTTGAGGGTCATGCATTAACGCCAAAACTGGCAGAATCTCTGCAGCTTGAAACAACTGAAGGCATCATCATTACTGCCATTGTCCGCAATAGCCCAGCCCATAAAGTAGGCCTGGAGCCGGGTGATGTAATTATCGGGATTGACAATAACAAGGTTGTAAATAGTCATGATGCGCTCGCTGTAATCACTGGTAAGGAGCCAGGAGAGAAGGTGTCCCTGCTGATCAAAAGAGATGGCAGGCAATACTCTGTTACCGCCACAACAATCGCCCGACCTGCCAAGGCTATTAGTGAGATAAAGTAGTAAAAAGACAGTCTGAAGTTTCAAGTCTCAAAAATAAAATCAAAACACACAAAGCTGGGGCCATGTAACCGGTTTTGAGGCATAGAAAACATCAGGAATCCCTCTGCGTCCATTGTGGACTGGTGGTGAAGGATCATGACCCTGGCCTTAAACTTGAAACTAACCAAGTATTGCGCGAATCTGGTCCAGTGCGGCATTGCCCTGTGACATTTTCTCTTCACTAGTGAGCTTTCTACCCAGCGCCTGCCAGTCTAGATCATCGACAGGTAATTCCTCGAGAAATCGACTGGGATCACAATCAATGCTTTCCCCATAACGCTGTCTCGCACGGGCAAGGCTCAATGTCAGCCCATGCTGGGCGCGCGTCATAGCGACATAGAACAAACGACGCTCTTCCTCTATATTATCTTCATCGATACTGCTTCGATGTGGCAACAAACCCTCCTCCATACCAACGATATAGACATGAGGAAACTCAAGCCCCTTCGCCGCATGGATCGTCATTAGTGAGACCTCATCACCTTCCTGTTGTTCGTTATTCCGATCGAGTATGCCTCGTAGCACCAGGTTAGCAACACAGTCGGATAGCGTTTTCTCCTCAGTTTCTTCATCATCAACCGTCAGCCAGTCAAGTAATTCCCTGATATTCTGCAGACGCTGCTCGGCCTGTGCTTCATCCTCACTATTGCTGCGTATCCACTCGGGATAAGAGACCTGATCAAGCAACTGCTGGATTGACAGTTTCATATCTGCAGAGGTGATACCATCTGCCGTCGACACTATCCAGTGACAGAATTGCCTTAATGATGCAAGCTGAGCCGCGGCAATACGGCTGTCAAGAGCCAGGTGCGAGGTTGCGGCAAACAGGCTAATTTGTTTCTCAGTGGCATATTTGCCCAGCTTCTCCAGGGTACCCGGTCCAATTCCGCGGCGTGGTGTATTAACAACGCGCAGGAATGCGCTGTCGTCATCATGGTTGGCGACCAGACGTAGATAGGCCATTACATCCTTGACCTCTGTTCGATCAAAAAAAGACATTCCTCCACTGATAAAATAGGGAATGCGCTGATCGCGCAGTACTTTCTCAAACACCTTCGCCTGGTAGTTGCCGCGATACAGGATGGCGTAATTGTCATACGTCAGGCCTTTCTGAAAACGATGCTGCATCATCGAAGCCACTACTTTCTCGGCTTCATGCTGCTCATTTTTTGCCTCCAGTATCTGGATGGAATCACCATAGCCCAATTCACTCCAGAGTGCCTTTTTAAAGGTATGAGGGTTATTGTCTATGACGTGGTTGGCCGCCTTGAGAATTCGCCCCACAGAACGGTAATTCTGTTCCAGCTTGATCACCTTCAGGTCGTGAAAGTCCTGAGACAACTGGAAAAGGTTTTCTGCCTCTGCACCTCTCCAGGCATAAATAGATTGGTCGTCATCACCCACAACTGTCAGATTGCCTCGTGCACCCACCAGCAATTTTACCAGTTCATACTGAGCGGTATTGGTATCCTGATATTCATCAACCAGCAGATAATTTATCTGTTCACGCCAACGATCGAGAATCATCGGATTGTTTTTCAACAATACCGCGGGCTTACTGATAAGGTCATCAAGATCAAGCGCATTACATGCGTGCAACTGGCGTTCATAGGCCGGGTAGATACGGGCAGCGGCCTGACTGACAGGGTCTGCCTCTGCCATGGCGCTATCGACCTGATGTGGTAATAAAAAATCATTCTTCCAGCTGGAGATCCTGCCGAGTACATGTTCGGGAAATTTGTTGTCTGATGTCAGTTCAGCGCGCATCAGTTCTCGAACTATGACCAGTGCATCGCTTTGATCTATGATAGAAAAACCAGCTTTGTAATCCAGCGCGGCAAATTCCTTGCGCAGAATATTAAGACCAAGGGTGTGGAAAGTGGAAATTGTCAGTCCACGTGGACTGACACCAGAAAGCAGGCCCTTGACTCGTGACCGCATTTCTTTTGCGGCCTTGTTCGTAAAGGTGACAGCGGTAATCTTTCGTGGCTGCATCCGTCGTTCACGGATCAGCCAGGCGATCTTGCTGGTGATAACGCCTGTTTTGCCACTACCGGCACCCGCCAGCACCAGTAATGGACTGGTGACATGACGAACGGCTTCACGCTGCTGTGGGTTCAGTTTTGATAACACTATTATCCAGCTACAAAAGTGGTTTCAGTAAGAAGCAGATTGTATGACTACAGACGACCAGTAACAGTCTTACTTTCGGGATATGGTATTCTCACATTTTTTATTTCTAACAAAAAGGTAAACCGCACATGTCAGAAAAAATAACCGACTCCGGTCTGAAATACGAAGATATCACAGAGGGTAACGGCAAATCTGCTGAAGCAGGTCAGCTGGTCACCGTGCATTACACCGGCTGGCTGACAAACGGCAATAAATTCGATTCCAGCAAGGACCGGAATGACCCCTTTCGTTTCAAGCTCGGTGCCGGAAATGTAATTCGTGGCTGGGATGAAGGCGTAGCAGGCATGAAAATCGGCGGCACACGCAAACTGACGATCCCACCCCAGCTCGGTTACGGATCACAGGGTGCTGGCGGTGTTATACCACCAAATGCGACCCTTGTGTTCGAGGTTGAGTTGCTGGAAATAAACTGAGCAGTATTAACTGTTACATTTTACGTAAAACCTAATACGTAGAACGCAACACAGATTTTTTAACCTGCTGCAACTTGCGGTAAATTATGCAGGGCCCGCTCTATTTCTGCCTCAGGGTATTCATAGTCCACCAGCTCCCCGGCAAAATATTTGTCATAGGAAGCCATATCGAAATGCCCATGCCCTGAAAGATTAAAAAACAGCGTCTTCTCTTCTGCACTTTCCTTACAGCGCAACGCTTCATCAATCACCGCGCGAACGGCATGGTTCGATTCCGGCGCTGGAATGATACCTTCGGAGCGGGCAAAGGTGACCCCTGCTTCAAAGGTAGCAATCTGCGGCACCGCTACCGCCTCTATCTGGCCTTCATGGTAGAGCTGTGAGACCAGGCATGAATCTCCATGATAGCGCAGGCCACCGGCATGAATGCTCGGCGGAACAAAATCATGACCGAGGGTATATTGCAGCATCAATGGTGTCATACCGATTGTGTCGCCAAAGTCATAGGCATAATGCCCCCGCGTCAGTGTCGGGCAGGATGCCGGCTCCACCGCAACAAGGCGCACATCCTTACCCGCTGCCCGGTCAGCAAAAAACGGGAAAGCGACACCGCCAAAGTTTGAACCGCCGCCACAGGGTGCAAAAATCATATCAGGATAATCCCCAACCTTGGCAAACTGTTTTTTCGCCTCCAGGCCGATCACGGTCTGATGCAGCAGGACATGATTGAGCACGGAGCCCAAAGAGTAGTTGGTGTCGTCACGCGATGCGGCTTCTTCTATCGCTTCTGAAATGGCGATGCCCAGGGAACCGGGAGAGTCGGGATCCTCCGCAAGAATCTTGCGCCCGGCTTCAGTCATGTCAGTGGGACTGGCAAACACTTCTGCTCCCCAGGTCTGCATCATCGAACGCCGGAAGGGTTTTTGTCCGTAACTCACCTTGACCATGTAAACACGCACTTCAATGCCAAACATCTGGCCAACCAGCGCCAGTGAAGAGCCCCACTGCCCGGCGCCAGTTTCAGTGGTCAACCGTTTGATGCCGGCTTCGCGGTTATAATATGCCTGAGCCAGTGCAGTATTAGGTTTATGTGAGCCAGCCGGACTGACTCCTTCATACTTGTAGTAGATCTTTGCCGGCGTCCCCAGTGCCTTTTCCAGGCGATGTGCCCGCACCAGCGGCGATGGCCGCCACATAGAATAAATGTCACGCACCTCGTCCGGGATATCTATCCAGCGCTGTGAAGACACTTCCTGTTCAATGAGAGCCATGGGAAAGATCGCTGCCAGCGCGTCGGGACTAATCGGCTTACAATCCGGCCCTAACGGTGGTGCAGGAGGGTTCTCGAAATCAGCGACGATGTTATACCATTGTTTGGGTATTTCTGTTTCATCAAGCAGTATTTTTGTCTGCGTCATCTCCTCTCTCCTTTCTATCTCATGCTAACTGTTATTGATTTTTTCATTCAAGAAACAGTTTATAGGCGGGGTTGTCGGTTTCTTCAACAAATGTATAGCCAAGCTCCTTCAGAAAATCCTGAAAGGCCGTTTTTTCTGCAGGCGGCACCTGCATGCCAACCAGTACACGTCCATAATCTGCACCATGATTACGATAATGAAACAAGCTGATGTTCCAGTTTCTGCCCATTTTGCCGAGAAAATCTAGCAGAGCACCGGGGCGTTCCGGAAACCTGAAGCGGAACACCCGCTCATTGTCTGCTTTGACCGCATGGCCACCGACAAGATGACGCATATGTACCTTGGCCATTTCATTGTCAGTCATATCTATGGCCGGGTAACCCCTGTCATGCAGCTTTTTCAGCAGCTCACTCAGTCCTTGCGGATCGTGCACCTGCAGGCCAACAAATACGTGGGCCTTATCAGCAGTGTTATATCGATAATTAAATTCCGTGATTCCGCGCTTACCAAGAATCGCGCAAAATTTTCGAAAACTACCGGGTTCCTCCGGAATAGTCACGGCAATGATACCTTCCCTGCGCTCACCAATTTCTGCACGCTCGGCAACATGCCGCAGGCGATCAAAGTTCATATTGGCACCCGATGCAACAGCGACCAGATCAAGTCCGCTGATATTGTTCTCAGCAACATATTTTTTGATGCCGGCAACCGCCAGTGCACCCGCCGGCTCAGATATTGAGCGGGTATCTTCAAAAATATCCTTGATCGCGGCGCATATCTGATCCGTGCTGACAGTGATAACTTCATCGACAAACTGGCGCGTCAGCTTGAAAGTTTCCTTGCCGACCTGTTTAACGGCGACCCCGTCAGCAAAAAGACCCACTTCTTTTAGTCGCACACGTCGCCCGGCCTCAAGCGACTGCTTCATTGCATCGGCATCATCCGGCTCCACGCCAATGACCTTTATGTTGGGACATAACATCTTGACGTAGACAGCAATGCCGGCAATCAGACCGCCACCACCAACTGGAACAAATATCATGTCAGGGAGTGATTTATGCTGCTTGAGAATTTCGAACCCTATGGTGCCCTGGCCTGCGATGATATCAGGGTCATCGTAAGGGTGGATGAAGACTGCACCCTGCTTGTTGCAATACGTAGCGGCCGCCTGGTAAGCATCGTCATAGCTATCGCCAATTAGTCTGGCCGTTGCTCCATACCCGCGAACCGCATCCACCTTGATGCCCGGTGTCGTCTCGGGCATGAAAATTGTTGCCTTGATGCCCAGTTTACGTGCTGCCAGCGCGACACCCTGCGCATGGTTACCCGCTGACGCGGCAACTACGCCTTTTTTAAGAGTATCCGCTGACAGGTTGGCCATCTTGTTATAGGCGCCGCGCAATTTAAATGAAAAGACTGACTGCAGATCTTCGCGCTTAAGAAGAATACGGTTATGCAGGCGTGCACTTAGAGACTCAGCCTCGACCAGCGGTGTTTCCATTGCCACATCATAAATCTGCGCTGTCAATATTTTGCGCAAATACTTTTCTGGCACACTCATTCTTTTCTTTTCGCCGCATTTCATGATTTTACTTTTCCGTTCGCCTTTGACGGGTTATCCTTGTCCCAATGAATCTTAATGAAGTAGAACATAGATAGTATCAGAAATCAGGAGAACCTGAATGACTCAGGACGAATTGAAGAAAGCTGCTGCAGAAGCGGCACTGGATTATGTTGAATCAGGAATGATCGTGGGTGTAGGCACAGGCTCTACTGCTAACCACTTCATAGATGGTCTGGCTCGAATAAAAGGGAAACTTGACGGCACTGTAGCCAGCTCTGAGGCTTCAGCAGACAGGTTGCGCGGCCACGGCATTACTGTTCTCGACCTTAACAGCACCGGTGATTTACAACTGTACGTCGATGGCGCTGATGAAAGCACCCGTTACCTGCATTTAATAAAGGGCGGGGGTGGAGCCCTGACCAGAGAAAAAATTGTTGCCGCTGCCAGCGAAAAATTTGTCTGTATTGCCGATGACTCAAAACTCGTTGACGTGCTGGGAGATTTCCCCCTGCCAGTCGAAGTCATTCCAATGGCACGTAGCTATGTGGCACGTGAGATCGTCAAGCTCGGTGGGCAACCGGTGTTACGTGATGGATTTAAAACAGATAACGGCAATGTCATCCTTGATGTACAGAATATGAGCATCGTTGACCCGGTAGACCTCGAAAGCAAACTGGACCACATTGCTGGTGTTGTGACGAATGGCCTTTTCGCCAGGCGAGGAGCTGATGTATTCCTGATGGCCACGAGTAATGGCGTTGAAGTGCTTGAAGCCTGAAAAAACTTCGCCCATCAGTCTGCTACACGTCGAAAAACAAGGTCCCAGACACCATGTCCCAGCTTTAGGCCTCTTTCTTCGTACTTGGTCAACGGCCGACTATCAGGACGCTCAACAAAACTATTCTCGATATGTATATTCTGTAGCTGAGGTTCAGCTGACAGGACTACCAGCATCTGTTGTGCATAGTCTTCCCAGTCGGTAGCCAAATGAAGAATACCACCTTGCCTTAATCGTGATGCTGCCATACGGACAAAACCCGGCTGTATTAAACGTCGCTTATGATGTTTTTTCTTATGCCATGGATCCGGAAAAAATATCGAGATCCCAGCGAGGCTGTCCAATGGAATATTATTCTTAAGGATAGCCGTACCATCTCCGCACACAACTCGAACATTATTCAGCCCTTCTTCATGCAGCTCCCTCATCAGGCGCCCGATACCCGGACGGTGTACTTCAATGCCTATATAATCATTCTCCGGGTGTAGTGCTGCAAGCATCTTAAGTACCCTGCCATCGCCAAAACCTAGTTCAACAAACACATCTGACTTACGACCGAATATTGTAGAAAACTCCAATTGCTCAGAGCCTGCATCGATACCATAAACTGGCCATAATGATGCAAACGCTGAACGCTGCGCAGGCGTAAAACGCCCTTCCCGCCGTACATAGCTACGTATCTGTCGTTGCCATTTTTTATTATTTTTTTGTTCCTTGTCCGTCACAGAAATCACCTTATCGATTATATCGAATAGACATTATATCAAGTGCAGGGAATGTGTAGCATGACCTCATCGAAACATGTGATATCGGAAGC
>JARFQE010000110.1 GCA_029287915.1 Arenicellales bacterium | reverse complement strand
GTACAGGATTCCGCAGTCGCCAGGCTTTCATTTCGAGAAACAAGTCTGTCACCGACTTTTGACGCTAACTCTTCCAGCGTTGCCTGCTTTTTATCTGAATCCAACATGTCCTGTATCCTGTTACTGATAATATATTTGTACTAATTTGTACTAGTTTTCTTGCACTTTTCTGTTTGTTGACGTATTCTGTATGAGAACAGAGTGAGAACAGTATATGCTAACTGACCGACAACGGCAAACCCTTAATTTCATCCACAGTTTTATTGATGAAAATGGCTATCCACCGAAACTGAAGGAAATCGGTGAGCACCTGGGTATCACGTCACGTGGTACGGTGCACCGTTATATACGGGCACTGGAAGATGAAAATTTGATTCGTGTATCAACAGGCCGCTCGCGTGGCATTGAACTTGTTGATGAGGTGTCAAGCGGAGATAAAAATATCAGTGATCATGAAAACACCCTGCCAGTCGCGGGAACCATCGCCGCCGGCTCACCGATTGAGGCCATCGAAGATCAGGAAACTATCAATCTAAATGAATTTTTTGTTCGTCCCGGGCGATTTGTACTGCGCGTTCAGGGTGATTCAATGATCGAAGATGGCATCTTTGATGGTGACATGGTGATCATGGAGAGTTGTCAGACTGCACGTGATAATGAAATTGTCATCGCACTGATTGATCAGGAAGAAGCAACCCTGAAGCGCATAATAAATAATCAGGATGGCAGCATTACGCTGGTACCTGCCAACTCCTCCATGAAACCATTCCGTTATTCTGCAGAACGCGTGAGTATTCAGGGAAAGATTGTCGGACAGTTCAGGGCCTATTGAGTTAACAACAATAATTATTGATAGCGGTTAAACTATCCACCCGACAAGAAACTTTATGTTTTCTATTCAGACCTGTTATATATTCGAGTAGCAAATAAAGATATACCACTAATGAGGTCATGCCATGGTCGCAAGGGATGAAACAACGGAAGTAAAAGGACTTTCACCAAAGGAAGCCGCAAAGATGTTGCATGATGACCCGAGGGCACTTCTCATTGACGTACGCAGCAGTATGGAATTCCTGTTTGTTGGTCACCCTGAAGGAGCTGTACATGTTGCGTGGATTGATGAACCGGACTGGATAGTGAATGAGGATTTCACAAAAGAAATCCGTAAATTATTACTAGGCGGCGTCATCCGTAGTGATGAAATACATAGTGCACCGATAATCCTGATCTGTCGTAGTGGTATACGCTCGCTTGAAGCCGGACAGAAACTGATCGAAGACGGGATGACCAACGTCTACCATATAGATACTGGCTTCGAGGGTGAACTAGATGAACATCATCAGCGCAGTACCGTCAATGGCTGGCGATTTGATGGATTACCATGGGAACAATGCTGACAATAAAACTTGCTGGCCAGCTAACTGGCATAGAGCAACCGAGCATTCAGCTTTTATGAATAATTTTAACGCGGTACCAGCTTGACAATAATTTCATGCAGTTTTATTTCCCCATCAAACTTGAGTAGCCATGGCACTGTATGATTGTTGATTTTTCTGACTGTTAAATAACTACTGCCGTAGGTATCCGGTTCATTACTATCGAAAACCTGAGCGAGCCCCTCCACTGTTTGCTTCTCTGATGTCTCAAATCCACTTTCCAGCCAGACCTTTGCGCTTCCATCGCGAGACTTGGCCAAAACTTCAATGCTTTGAATATCATATTCATCCAAATTTAGCCCGGCATCACTAGCTAGCAACTGTTTAAGGTTAATACTGTTGAGGCCGATTAAATTCAGGTGAAACATCGGCAGGCCAATGCTGATATTGTCGGATGTGTTTGTTACTGTGTTATCTGAATCAGCGTAATCAGCTGTGTACACAACTATCTCACGCAGTTTGAACTGTCCATTGAGATTTAATTGCGGCTTACTGACAGCGCCGTTGAACAAAAATACTACATGACTAAAGGTCCAGTCAGCTGGATTATTGAAGTTTGCTGCCTGTCCAGGCACTATTCGTACATCGGTCTTGCTATAGCCCGAACCGAGCCAGATCTGACCTCCACCAGAGCGGGATTTAATTACAACATCAATCTTTTCAATCTGTATCTTGTCTATATCTACCTGGTGCTGTTCAAACAGTGCCTGATGAAGATCAAGAGTACGATGACCACCAATAATGTAATCCTTGAACTGCAGCTGTAGAACATCTGCACATGCAGTGCTGCTGGTCAACAGAGTTACAATCAGAAGCAATCTTTTAAATAATTTTTTCAGCATGGTGGTTTCCGTCAAATCATCCTGTTAAAAACTGGAATCATGTATATTACAATTAGTGTAATGATTGTTAATTAGATATTTCTGATATACTTAAATACCGTCAAGCTTAATCGAGTGGCAAAATGCACAGGAAAAACATACAAACCTTATTGATATCTCTGGGTCTGATAATCACTACAGGAGCACATGCCGAAAGTTTCTCCGGTGACACAGCCAGTACTCAAAGCAAGATTGTTAATCCAGCAGCGCAAGCACCAGCCAAATCCTACAGTTATGCTTATGCGGGCCCCATCTACAGCAGGCCATTTCCACCTTACCTGAATAGACGGGCATACAATAACAGAAGCAGGCATCGTTTTAATGGTCGAAATGACTGGTTCGGTGACAACCGGATGAGGCACTGGAATCGCACAATGACAAATGTCATTTCTGACATGCTCGGTGACGGTGCCGGTGATTTTGAATTCGACATAAATATCAAATTCAACGCCAAGGGGAAAGGTAAGGGGCGCGGTAAAAGTCGTGCTGACGCCAGAGCTCGGCAATCTTATGACGGGGACTATCGTGGAGACGTGCGCGGAAGAGGAAATTATTATGGTAGCGGTAACGCTAATCAGTATTCAAGATACTGGGGTTATGGCCATACGCCCTATTACACGTATCGATATACATACAGGCAACCAGCAACATACTCCAGCTACCCGCCTGTAATTACTTCAACCCTTCAGCAAGAAGGCAAAAAACAACAAGACAGGCAGTAAGGTTTTCAATACAGGTCACATCAGGTTTGATTAAGGAAGCCGTTATAGCAAGTGTTGCCTGTGCGACATCAGGATCTTCAGCTGCTGCTTACTGGCGCTGTATAAACAGCATGGAAAATGACAATACTGCCAGCACAATAACGATCATCGGGCCGGCCGGTAAATCCAGCACCGAGGCTAACAACAGGCCAATCATGTAACCCAGCCCACCAAGCAGATATGCTGCGGTCTGTTGGACACGAGCACTCATCCGATATACGGCGAGGGCCGGCAGAATGAGACTGGCAAATACAAGATAGACACCAACCAGTTGAACCGAGGCAGTAATCGTTACTGCAAACAACAGGTAGAATAACAATCGATTTTCCTGTTTTAACAGGAAATGGTGCAGCAGCAGTACAATGGCATACAAAATAGCTACTGGTATCAGATCAGCAAACTCTACCCACAGAACCTGGCCCGTCAGAATATCCTTGAGATGTTCACTACCCTGCGGGTGATTGGCCATCAGCAACAGGCCGAGACTGGATGCAACGACAAAGGCCACGCCGATTACCGCTTCCTGAACATCCGGCCACAACCGTTCTGCCCAGTACAGGGCAACAGCGCCTGTCAAAGCGGCGGAGCCGGCAGCAATCTGCATTTGCCAGCCCTCATGTATGTCTATAGCAAATGCAATAATGACTCCCAGCGCGGCAATTTGCGCGATAGCGAGGTCAATAAAGATAATGCCTCGTGCCAGAATCTCCCGCCCAAAAGGGACATGAGTGGAAAGGATCAGCAGGCCGGCGAGAAAAGCGGGTAATATAATTTCGATTTCAGAACTACTCATTGACATTCTCATGCGCGTTCAGCAGTCGTGTAATGATGTCTTCATACCAGCTAAACAGATCTTGTGCCTCTGCTGTTGCGCCGACTGTAGTGGGCAGCAGCACAACGGGCGCTCCTGATTTCGCCGAAAACCACTTGATGGCTTTGGACTTCTGATACTGGGAATGTATGATGACCATTCCTGATAATCCCTGTGTACGATTCAGTATATCTGCCAGGTAGCGACTGCCGGGCGGGATACCTGGCTTGGGCTGCAGTGTCGCTATTTCCTTCAGACCCAGCCAGTCCTGCAGGTAAATCCAGCTGCGATGATAGACGACGACTGGCATGCCAGTCATGGGCGAGGCCAATTGTTCCCAGTGTTCAATGGCTGCATTCCAGCGACCAATAAAGTCTTCATAGCGGCGCTGGTATTCTTCCCCATTGGCACTGTCAAGCATCTTCAAACGCTCAGCCAGTACCTCCGCTACCCTGCCGATATTGCGTGGATCGGTCTGGATATGCGGGTTGCCACGGGCATGGATATCACCCATGCTGCGATCAACAACTGCCGGGATTTCTTTCATCGTCACGTGATCGGTCGCCATTAGATGGCCGGATTTCCCTGCCAGTATACGCGGGTTGTTACCCTTGCGCAGCAATACCGGTAGCCAGCCGGCTTCGAGACCGGCGCCGGTACATATCAGCAGGTCCGCCTTGTGAATCCGTGCAATCAGGCTGGGTCGCGCCTGGATATAATGAGGATCCTGCATGGCCTGGGTCGCCGACGTAACATCGACACTGTCACCGCCAAGCTCTTCGGCCAACGCCGCCCATTCCGGTTCACAGGTGAATACCTTGAGCGCTGCCTGCAGTTGCAACGGTACCAGCAAGGTGAACATCAACAGTAAATATCTGCCTTTCATGATCACTGCCCCCTAGTAACGGTGTGCGCCGTGTGCACCCAGGCTGAGGATGTACTGCAGAATCCAGTAGTCGTCTGCATCCGGGCTGGATTTGTCGTAGCCATATTGTAGGCGTAGCTGGCTGAACTCGGAGTTCGACCAGTCGGTCATCATGCTGTACCGCCAGGGATCGTGTCCCTCGCTGTCGAAACCCGATTCCTCGATCAGTTCAGAAGACGACCCATTCACTGAGCTGGTCAGGGCATCATAGCGCAGACCGAGGCGCCATTGCGGCATGAACTGGTATACTGCCTGCGCATACCATCCCGACTGTGATCCGTCATAGCTGCCGGTCTCTGTCATTCCCTCGTGTTCGGCACTCAGTATGCCGTCATAATCACGGTTGAAATACTCGTACTGCAGCACCAGGTTACGCTGCCTGTTGTTGCCACCCGGCGCCCATTTCCAGACCAGGTCTAGGCCCCAGGTAACCGTGTCACCGGAGTATATTGGCGACATATGCTCCTCCTCGCCATGTTCGTCTTCATGCCCATGACCGGAACCGGTCGAGTAATCGACCCTGGCATCGATCAGTGACAGGCCTGCCTGCCAGCTCTGACTGATACCGACGTCGCCGCCCAGCTTGGCAAACAGGGTATAGGTCGGCACCGTCGAGTCGCCGCTATACTCGATCGGGTAGCGTCCGCCTGCAAACAACTCTGATCCCAGCTCTAAATAGAGGTCGGTCGGCGCCAGCCAGCTCAGCTGTACTCCGTCATCCAGCAGATGGTTGCCGAACATTCCACGGTAGATCAGCGGGGCATCGCTGAAGTCCCACTGGTGCTGGTGCTGCTTGTTGAGATAGCCGATATCAGAATAAAAGCGCCCGCCACGCAATTTCAGTCCATAGGGGATAGCCAATGTCTCGAGAAATGCTTCTTCGACCTCAACCTCCGTTTCACCTTCATGGGTGTCGAAGGCGGCAGTGAAACGGCCGAAGAACTTGTCATCGGCATTGGCACTGATCACCAGCTCGCTGTGGCCGAGTGCAAAACCCTGCTCACCGGGCCCTGCCTCCCCCCCGAGCTGGAAGCCAGGTAACGAATATTCTTCCGGATCCTGGCTGAAGTCGCTGTAGCGACCGTCCAGGATCAGGCTGATTGCCGGGTTGAAACTTCTGTCGCCGCGCATTGCCGTCACCTGTGCCGGTGGTTGGCTGGGGGCAACTTGCGGTTCTCTTACGGGTTGTTCTGCCGATACATTCTGTTTCAGCTGTTGTTGTGATTGTTCCGCCTTCAGTAGTCGCTTTTCCAGTGCGTCAATGCGTGATTCGTAGTCCTGTTTCAATTGCTCCAGCTGCCTGCGCAGCTGATCGATGTCTTCGTTAGCGACTGCCTCTAAAGGCGTCAGATTCAGAGCGATTAATGCCCCAAAGATCGTGATAATTCTGTTCACGGGTTGCCCTCCAGTTCAGTTCAATAGTGATGTTTCCGATAGCTGAATGCGATCGGCATCAATGTCAATTGTTAACTGGCAGAGAGAGGGGGTGCGCGCGTCTGATAAACTCGTGTTGATTGATGCTTCAGCGGTTCACGGTTATACGAACGTGCAATAAGCAGTAAACCGTCAGTTCCCGGCCTGAATGCTGGCAGTCCGATATCGTGGGAATTGTTTTCGGCAGACGACAGCATGATGCAGCTGTTGTCAGCGGTATGGAAAACGTGCTCCGAGGCATGGGTGCTGGCTAAAAACTGGGCAACGATGAACAGCCCGATCAGCAGGCTGATCAGAAAAGTTTGCCTATGTATTATCTTACCTTGGTGCGGTGTTGCCATGTCTACATTGTAATCATTCGTTATTTTGCTGTCACTCGCAGATCACCTGCAATGACAGACTAATCGAGCTCTCTGAGCAGCAGATAGAGTTCGACTTTACCTGTACGTTGCAGAACCTGATCCCAGCTGCTGTCATCAGTATCAAATGATAAACGAACCACGCAGCTGGTCGGCATGCGCTCGATAGTGCAGCCGGATAGTTCCCGAGCCAGGTTCTCCAATCCGGGATTATGTGCAATGACAGCAATATCGCTCTTACCGGCGGCGCGTTCAGCAATGATCATCCTTATCGTTGCCGACGAGGAAAGATAAAGATCCTCATGGTATTCGATATTGTGGTCATCCAGCTCGACCATGGTGCGCAATCCACGCAGGGTTTCCCTTGCCCTCGCCGCCTCGCTGCATAACACCCGATCAAAGTCGATCCCGGCATTCGCCAGGTACCGCCCTACCCTTGGCGCATCCTTTCTGCCCCTGTTGTTTAACGGGCGCTCAAAATCAATCAATTGGGGATTGCTCCATGATGACTTGGCATGTCGAATCAGGGTTACAGATCGTTGTCCTGCTAAGGTCATTGCTTTACACCTTCAAGGAGATATTTTTAATTTCATTATGCCGGTAACAATCGACAGTATGGTCGTTCACCATACCCGTCGCCTGCATAAAAGCATAGCAGATAGTGGTGCCGACAAAGCAAAAACCACGCTCTTTAAGGTCCTTACTCATCGCATCAGATTCAATAGTATTTGCTGGAATCTCGTTTTGTGACCTCCAGTTATTTTGTATCACCGTGCCATCTGTAAACTGCCAGATGTAATGATCAAAGGTGCCAAACTCTGCCTGCACATCAAGAAATAGACGGGCATTGCTGACAGCTGAGTTAACTTTAAGTCGATTCCGCACTATACCGGCATCGGACAATAGTCGCTGTATCTTTCGTTGTGAATATTCGGCAACCAGAAGTGGATCAAACTGATCAAACACCTTGCGGTAATGATCTCTTTTTCTCAGGATAGTACTCCAGCTCAAGCCAGCCTGGGCTCCTTCTAAAATCAGGAACTCAAATAATTGCTGGTCATTATGCAGTGGCACACCCCATTCTTGATCATGATAGTCCATTTCAATCTCGGAACCTGTACACCAGTCACAGCGTGATTTTTCTTTCATCAATTTCGTCCACATGCTGCTGGCAGCGAGTTTTTGTAATCTAACATTTTCCCTGTGCTAGTATTCAATTATGTACAGGTACAGCGTTTTTCTGTTTTGCATTTTTCTCCTTGCTGCCTGCAGCGAGCAAAAGGAGACCCCCGAAGTACGCATACGTAATATGGTATCGGCAATGGAATCTGCTGTGCAACAGCGCTCACTGGATCAGGTTAAGGAGCTGGTGTCATCCGATTACAGCGATGAATGGAATAGCGACCGTCGTGCCGCCCTGCGATCGCTGCTGTTCTATTTTCAGGGTCATCAAAGCATCCACCTGCTAACTCGCATCAGCGACATTCAGTTGAATGATGACGCAAGCAAAGCCAGTGTCACTGTTTACGTCGGCATGGCTGGCCAGCCCGTTGAAAAGTCAGCATCTCTGATCGACCTCAATGCCGATCTTTATCGCTTTGATGTTGATCTAATTGCAGACGGGGATCAGTGGTTAGTCAGCAGCGCCCGCTGGCAAAAAGCCAGGGTGGAGAATTTCGATTTCTGAAACAGAAATCCGTACTACGGTTTATGAATTAGTTTTTACCTAATAGCTAAAACATAAAACCGAAACAATTTTCTACGATTGTCTTTGCCGTAACGCCTCATAGCAGCAGACGCCACTCGCCACAGACACATTCAAACTGCTGACCGTCCCTATCATAGGGATAGCTACCAGTTCGTCGCAGTTTTCCGCTACCAGACGCCGCATGCCCTTACCTTCCGTACCGAGCACGAGGGCGAATGAATCAGTAAAGTTCACTTCGTAGAGACTTTTTTCGGCTTTATCACTGGTACCAAACACCCACAACCCGCATTCTTGCTTCAACTGCTGTAAGGTACGAGAAAGATTGGTCACTGTATAGACCGGTGTTGTCTCCATTGCACCACTGGCTGTCTTGTGTACAACCGAAGTTACTGGCGCAGAGCGGTCTCTTGGAATAACAACGCCATCACCACCCGCCCCATTAAGGGTACGAATACAGGCACCCAGGTTATGCGGGTCCTGAACCCCATCCAGTACCAGCAACATGGCAGCTCTCTTCAGCGCCTTGATGTCCCATATCAACTCGGCTTCACCACGTACAGGCAATGCCTGACAGCGAGCGACGATGCCCTGGTGGATTTGATTGTCAGCCAGTCGATCCAGCTTGTCACGAGAGACTTCTGTCAGCAGTAAATTATTTGCAGTCACTTTCTCAAGTAATGGATCAAGCCGATTGTTTGATCTTTTTTTGTTGATGTAAATCTGTCGCACGCGCCCGGGATTCTGAGTCAGAACGGCCATTACAGCATGTATCCCTGTCAGAATCTCATCTGCCATTATTTCTTCCTGGCCTTTGACTGTGATTTACTCTTTTTTGACTTCTTTACTTTGCCGCTCCTGTTTCGGGACAGGGATTTACCACGTTTTGCTGTACCATGTTTATTCGCCCCTTTTTTGGCTTTGTTCTTGCTCATGAATTTTTCTCGTCCACTGACGGGTTTTTTATTCGAGCTGGATGTGGAGGCTGCACCTTCCCCTGCCAGTTCCAGGTCAATCCTGCCTTCATCGACATCTACACGTACCACCGTTACACGCAGTCTGTCACCGAGGCGATAGCTACGACGAGTATGCTCACCGGTCAGTCGGCTCTTGCCTGCATCGAAATGAAAGTATTCATTCCCCAGTGCAGTGATGTGAATCAGGCCATCGATGTAGATATCATCCAGTTGCACAAACACTCCGAATCCGGTAACACCACTGATGGCACCGCTAAACTCTTCACCGACCCGGTCAACCATGTATTCGGCCTTTAGCCAGCGCATGACATCACGTGTTGCATCATCAGCTCTGCGCTCAGTCATGGAACAATGCTCACCCAGTTCGACCAGTTCCAGTTCACTGTACGGTGAAGGCTTGTGAAGTAAAATTGCCTTCAAGGTTCGATGCACCTGCAAATCCGGATAGCGGCGTATGGGTGAAGTGAAGTGAGTATAATGGGTGAAACCCAGCGCGAAATGACCATCGCATGCAGGCTCATAACGAGCCTGACTCAACGAGCGCAGGATCATTGGCTTGATCACTTCGGCATCGGGCCGCTGTGCCATATCGTTGAGCAGCCGGGAATAGTCGGTTACGTCAGGCTCATCACCTCCACCAAGTGTCAATCCAATCTCAAACAGGAACTTGCGAAGGTTGTCGCGCTTCTCTTCCGTCGGTCCCTCGTGCACTCGATATAGCCCATGATAGTCAGCTTCAGCTATAGTTTTTGCTGCACAGACATTGGCAGCCAGCATGAATTCCTCAATAAGACGATGAGCCTCGTTCCTTACCAGTGGCACTATCGCATCGATCTTGCGCTGTTCATTAAAGATGATACGGGTTTCAGGCATGTCTAGATCCATCATGCCCTGCTTGCTGCGCCATTGATTGCGCAGTCGATATAGGTCGTAAAGGTTCTGCAGGGGTTCGAATATGGCAGCGTATTGCTGAATCAGACCTGCATCACCATCGACGAGGATAGATGCTACCTTGCTATAGGTCAGTCTCGCATGTGATCGCATCACGGCATTTTCAAAGCGCCATTCTGATATTTCACCCGCCTGATCGATCTCCATGATACAGACCATGCAAAGGCGATCTACATCCGGGTTCAGTGAACACAGACCATTGGACAGCTGTTCCGGCAACATCGGTATCACCTGTTCCGGGAAATATACCGAATTACCCCGCTTGACCGCTTCCCTATCCAGTGGATGTCCCTTTTTGACATAGGATGCTACATCGGCAATGGCAACAATCAGCTGCCAGCCAGAGTCTGTCTTACCGCTGAAAACAGCATCATCGAAGTCACGCGCATCTTCACCATCAATGGTAACAAGTGGCAGGTCTCGCAGATCCAGGCGTCCATGTAGCTGATCTTCCTGCACCTCGGTAGGCAGATATTTTAGCTTGCTGATGACTTCATCAGGCCAGGTATAGGGTAGTTCATATTTTCTGGTGGCAATCTCAATTTCCATACCGGGTGCCATATGCTCACCCAGTACTTCACTGATGTGTCCAACTGGTTGGGTATACTTGTCAGGTTGCCTGTCTATTGTGGCGACCACTATCTGGCCCTGTCTGGCATCTGCAGACTGTCCCTGTGGAATCAGGATATCCTGTCCTATTCTACGGTCATCAGGGATGACATATGCTATTCCACTATCCAGATGATAATGACCCAAAACGGTATGATTATTTCGTTGCAGCACTTCAACGATATTGCCTTCCAGTTTACCCCGCTGATGCCCTTCAACAGCACGCACCATAACCTTGTCGCCATGCAGGACCTGGCGCATTTCCTTAGCACTGAGAAAAATATCTTCGCCACCGGCCTCGGGAATGACAAAGCCATAGCCATCTGGGTGTCCCTGAATCAGCCCACAGATCATTCCCATCTCTTTGGCAAGTCCAAACAGGTTCTTGCGATTACGCAATAACTGTCCATCTCTCACCATGGCCTTCAAGCGCCTTCGAACAGCAATTTTGCCATCCTCATCGTCGACGCCGAGTCCATCAAGAATTTTTTTCAGGGATTTTGGCTGTCCCGCCTCTTCCAGTAGTTTCATAATGGCTTCACGACTGGGAACCGGGTTTTCATATTTCTCCGCTTCGCGTGCCGCGTAAGGGTCATCTGCATATTTTTTTGATTTCTTCATTGACATAAACTCTTTCAATCGTCAGAATCCACGCCCTCTATGGATAGTATCCATGCCGAGGTGGCGGAATTGGTAGACGCGCTAGCTTCAGGTGCTAGTGGGCGCAAGCCCGTGGAGGTTCAAGTCCTCTCCTCGGTACCATTTTATACATCTGGCTATTCTGCCGATATGTACTTTCCGGTAACATCATCAGAAAACTTATTAGTCAGCTCCCGGGCATTTTGTAGATAGCTGAAATTTAAAAGCAGCCGCACTGCCCGGATCCAGCCCATAATTATACTTCATTAAGATTACAATAAAGGCAAGAAAAGAATCCGACAAAGTAAGACAAAGTAATATGGGTACTGATGCATTTTATTGTGACAGGCCATACCGATCAGATTGGACCGGGATGGCTTGAAAGCAGTATTGGGACATCAGTGGGATTTATTACAGAATCTCTTTAAGGCATTAAACAAAGAAATTCAGCCGCCAAATAATGCAGGGACTTCGGGCCCGCGATTTCGTCGTGGTGCAGGTGTACGACTACGCGTATTGCCATTCGCCTGCTTTTTGTCATTGGTAACTCTGCCAGATGGTGAGCCCGCATGGCTGGAAGATGATGCTGCTCCATTGTGTGATTTATTCACTGAGCGATGCTGTTGTTTCGCGGGTTGATATTTATCATGACGTGGTTTTGCATTTTGCTCATTCCCTGAGCGATGATTTTTACTTTTTGAGTGACTGTTGCCGTCACTATGATGCTGTCCATTGCTGGTATTTTTCGACCTGTTGTGGGTATTTCGTTGTTGACGAGCCTGTCCTGCAGGCTTGCCGTGCTGGCCTTGCTGATAAAGCGCGCCATCTTTAGCCACAGGCTGATCGAAACCTTCGATGACCTGACGGGGTATGCTTTTGCCAAGCAGCCGTTCTATACCCCGTAACAAACTATTCTCGTCCGCAGATACCAGCGAAAGTGCTTCACCTTCCATGCCTGCTCGACCGGTGCGGCCGATGCGGTGAACATAATCCTCAGCGACATTTGGCAACTCGTAGTTGACGACATGTGGCAACTGTTCAATATCCAGTCCGCGTGCCGCGATATCTGTTGCGACCAGGACCCTGACTTTACCGGATTTGAACTCGGCCAGTGCACGGGTCCGTGCACCCTGGCTCTTGTTGCCATGGATTGCAGCGCTGGTCAGGCCGTCACGTTGTAACTGCTGGGCCAGGCGATTGGCACCATGCTTGGTGCGTGTAAAGACCAGCACCTGTTGCCAGTTATTTGACCCGATCAGCCAGGACAGTAGAGCGCGTTTGTTGCCCTTTTCTACCGGATGAACAAGCTGGCTGATTCTTTCTGCTGTGGTATTACGTGGTGCGACATCGATATGCGCTGGTGCATGCAGCAGGCCCTGTGAAAGCTTTCGAATCTCGTTCGAAAAGGTTGCCGAAAATAATAACGTCTGCCGCTTCTTCGGTAGCAGTTTTATGATACGTCGAATATCATGGATAAAGCCCATGTCGAGCATGCGATCGGCCTCATCAAGCACCAGGATTTCGAGCCTGGAAAGATCGATATTACCCTGTGCGACATGATCAAGCAGGCGCCCGGGTGTTGCCACGATAATATCAACACCCTTGTGCAGTCGTGCCGTCTGTGGACCGATCTTGACACCACCAAAAACTACCGTGCTGTGTAGCGGTAAATGCCTGCCATAGGTTGTCACACTGTCACCGACCTGGGCCGCTAATTCACGTGTCGGGGTAATAATCAGTGCCCGCACGTGTTTACGCTGTGTATCATGTGGCTGTTTGCTAAGCCGTTGTAATAAGGGCAATGTGAAACCCGCTGTTTTTCCGGTTCCAGTCTGTGCACCGGCAAGTATGTCACGACCATCGAGGATAGCCGGAATCGCCTGCTGTTGAATTGGGGTGGGTTCTGTATAACCCTGATCGTTGACCGCACGCAACAGCGCAGCGGTTAAACCAAGTGAATCAAAATTCATTTATTTGAGTACTCCATAAATAGTTCTAGCTGCTGCTTTTTTCATCAACAGTTAGAAACCGAGAATTTGTTGGCGGCATTACCAGCTAAGGTCGACACACATCTGTGTATCTGCTACAGAGGTAAAGCGCTTATTGTTTGTTAGTTAAGTGTGAAATATGTATATCTTAGCAGTGAGGTCCGTGTGCTTTCCCACGACAGCAGTCGAGAAACACGTCGGTTAGTAATTTTATCTAATGGACTTTGCCGTATTTCGATAATAGTTCAGTAATAGATACACTGATCAACCGATAATAATTTTTCAAGGTAATTACCTGCGCAGATGATTGCGCTGAGACAGCTGGTACCACGTAACACGGACGAGTATCTCTAACCTGAGCTTTTGGACTGGTTAAACCTTTTGACAGTACCTGTCGTCATAATAAATACCTCTGTATGAGTGAATCAGTAAAAATAAAAAATGATAGTCAGACAGGGCGTAACAGGAGGTAAAGCGGAGACAGAACTACATGTGGGGCACTGTGCGAAAATCGCATTTTAATTAATAACTATACACGAATTCTCACACACGTGCTATCTATTTCGGTACCGTATTAGATTTTGGGGTAACAGTTGAACTTCCCGCTGATGTTTGATTACTGCTATATCAGCGGGAAGCAATTAGCAACTACTTCGATTTATAACTGAATTTCTGACCACCGATGGAGGCCTCATACATCAGGCCACCTTTGGCGACCGTGAATACCGCCATCCCTTTGCTGTAACCACCAGCTGTCGTGGCATCGTGTTTACCACCACTGGCACCGGCAGAACCGCCGCCTGCTGTAGATGCTGATGCTGATGCGCCTGCGGTAATGGCAACGGCTGTCGCCTGTGCACCAAATTCGAAATTACCACTGCTGAACTCGTCGAATGCTCGTTTGTCCTGGAAGAAGATAATCTGACTATAGGCCTGGCCTCCAAGCTGTAATCCAATGGTCAGCTGGGTCATCGATGTATCACCAACATGCTTACCATTTACATAGACTCGACCTTTGCCATGCGCACCACCAATGCCAATTCCACCTTTGCCAATTGTGGGAAATAAGGCATAGCCATAGCTATTGTTGAAAAAACTACCACTCTCACCTGCTTGCTGGAATATGCCCCTGGCTTCCTCGTATTTAGCATCATCAGCCGCCCAGGCGCTTGAAAACATTGAAAGAAGTAGCAGGAATACCAGTATTAGATTTTGCCGTGTGTGCATAGTTATTTCTCCAATTGTTGTTGTTAGTCAAAGTCCATGTGATTTGAAGCTATCTCAAAAATGAATGGAGCAGTTTCGCTTAGTTCGTCGCGAAATATATTTCATTCGAAATCCTTAATCAAACTTAACGATTGATTGTGACTAAATTCGGGAGTTTCCGAACCATACAACATTAGTGCTGCTCAGGTAGATAATAACGGTATCGGAGCAGGTGTGATCTGATCTGGTTATAGTTGTAGAATCCTCAGCCTATGAACGGAAAAGTCACCCTTAAGCGTTCTCTGTCTCTCCCCATGATGGTGCTTTATGGACTGGGTACAACCATCGGCGCGGGCATCTATGCTCTGGTTGGTGAAATTGCCAGTGTGGCCGGTTATTTTGCACCTGTTTCTTTTCTTATCGCGTCCCTGATGGCGGGCTTTACCGCGATATCATTTGCCGAGTTGTGCGGACGTTTCCCCTACGCTGCTGGAGCAGCCTTGTATGTGAAGCAAGGTTTCGCTTCCAAAGGTCTATCTACCATCGTTGGCCTGCTTGTCATTGCCGCCGCTGTTGTATCTTCCGCCGCATTGCTGAATGGCTTTGTTAGTTATTTTAACCAGTTCATTATCATGGAACGTCACACATCTATCTTGCTGCTGGCATTGCTGTTAGGCGCTATTGCTGCCTGGGGTATTGCAGAATCAGTCACGATTGCCAGCCTGATCACCATCGTAGAAATTGGCGGTTTACTGCTGGTGATCGCTGTTAGCAAGGGCGGACTGGCTGATTTCTCGAGTCGTTGGAGTGAACTGATCCCGGCAACTGATATTGACAGCTGGAAAGGTATCTATCTCGGTGCAATTCTTTCTTTCTATGCTTTTATCGGTTTTGAGGATATGGTTGATGTGGCTGAAGAAGTTAAAGATGTTAGACGCAATCTTCCCGTGGCAATTCTACTTACACTGGGTATCACCACCGTGATATATACGCTGCTAATGGTTACAGCTGTATTGTCGCTGACACCTGCGGAACTCGCCTCCAGTGGGGTCCCGCTGGCACACCTCTATGAGCACCATACGGGAGGAAAAGCCATCGTTATCAACATCATAGGGATGTTTGCTATTATCAACGGAGCCATGATTCAAATGATAATGGCCTCCAGGGTGATCTATGGCATGGGTTCACGCGGGCAGCTACCTGGATTTTTTGCTCAGGTATATCACCGCACACGTACACCTCTCATTGCGACGGTCGTCGTGACTATTATGATCCTTATACTGGCACTAATCGGCCGTCTTGCTTCGCTTGCCGAAGCGACCTCAGTAATAATGCTGACGATTTTTTCAATGGTAAATCTTGCTTTATGGCGAATTAAACGACAGGACCCGCATCCGCATGGCGTGAGGGTCTATCCAGCATGGATCCCTGTCATCGGTTTTCTGATCAGTTCTGCATTTGTCCTGAATGAAGTAATCGAATTCGCCGCGGCATGACAGGTGGCGAATACCATCAGGAATTTAATAATAGATCGGTGATTTTTTATCTATCAATCAGTCAAAAGGATGCCTTAGAATTATTGTCTCTTCGCGATCCGGCCCGGTAGAAATTATATCAATCGGCGCCTCAACCAGTTGCTCTATGCGTTTGAGATAATCTTTGGCATTTTGCGGCAGGTCATCATATGACTTGATTCCCGCAGTCGACTCTGACCAGCCTGCAATTTCTTCATAGACTGGCTGACAGCGTTGCAGGCGATCAGCATCACCCGGTGTATCGTAAATAACCTCGCCATCGAGCTTATAGGCGGTGGCGATTTTCAGTGTCTTCAGGCCATCTAGTACATCTAGTTTGGTTATGCACAGGCCAGTAAAGCCATTGACCTGACGCGAGCGCTTCAATGCCACTGCATCAAGCCAGCCACAGCGGCGTTTACGACCTGTGGTAGCTCCAAATTCAGCACCATTGACGCCCATATGGTTGCCTGCGCCATCTTCGTCAAACAGTTCGGTCGGGAATGGGCCACCTCCCACCCTGGTGGTATAGGCTTTGACTATTCCGAGGGTGTAATCCAGCGTTGATGGACCGACACCAGTACCATTTGATGCGTTACCGGCGATAGTGTTGGACGATGTGACATATGGATATGTGCCATGATCAATATCCAGCAGCATGCCCTGTGCCCCTTCAAACATGATGGACTTGCCATCACGGCGATATTTGTCGAGTAAAGCCGGGACATCCGCTATGACAGATTTCAACTTTTCACCCAGTTGCAGGGTTTCATCCAGCGATTTCTGGTAATCAACGGTTTCATGCTTGAAGTAATGTTCGAGTATGTAATTGTGGTATTCCATGACATTGCGCAGTTTTTCTGCAAAGGCAGATTGATTCGCTATGTCTCCAACACGCAGACCACGACGCGCAACCTTATCTTCATAAGCCGGGCCAATTCCGCGACCCGTAGTACCGATTGCCTTGTTGCCGCGGGCAATTTCACGTGCCTGATCCAGCGCAACGTGATGTGGCAAAATGATAGGAGCTGCATCAGATATTTTTACTCGGGAACGGGCATCGATACCTTTAGCTTCAACTTCCTGCAATTCCTTTTCCATGGCCTCCAGCGACAGCACTACCCCGTTGCCAATCAGGCAGTCCACATTATCTCTCAGAATACCTGAAGGGATAACATGCAGCACAGTCTTTTCGCCGTTGATAACAAGTGTATGGCCAGCATTGTGTCCGCCCTGAAATCGTGCGACTGCATCAGCACGATCTGTCAGTAAATCTACAATCTTGCCTTTACCTTCATCACCCCATTGTGTTCCTATTAGAACGACACTCTTGCCCATACTTGTACCCTGTTTATCCCGCTGTTAACTTGTTAGAAGCATTATTTGAAGATTATTCGACGATCCACTTGCCGTCTTTAAAAACCAGCTGAGTTCTGTTTTCGCTATTATTGTCTGATTGTTCGTTGTCGTAACGGTAAATCACGCGCTGGCCTTGCAGGCGTAATTGCCTGACGGCATCGAATAGTGCGGGATCATCTTTGAAGTTGGCATAAATAGACTTCTCGGTATCTGTATCGGATTGTTTGACATAAGTGGAGATTGCACGCAGGTCCAGGCTAAAGCCCGTTGCCGCGCGGGCCCTGCCGAACGCCTTACCAATATCATCGTATCGCCCGCCACTGGCGATTGCTCTGCCAGATCCCGGCATATAAACCGAAAATACCAGTCCATTATGATAACTTTGCCCCTTCAGAGCAGCCAGATCATAATAAAGACGTGTAGCAGGAAGTCTTTTCTTCAGACTGGCAGATATCTGCGACAGATTTTCAAACGATTGCCTGACATCCTCGGACGCGTCTAAAAACTGTTCAGACACCAAAGACAGTGTATCAACTTCGCCGCTGGAAGCCGTCAATAATACGAACAACTCCGTTGCCCGTTGCGACAGTTCCAGTGATTCGCATACATGCGCTACATCATCCCTGGAACGGGATCCAATCGCTGTAGATAGTTTTTCCTGTGCCTGAGCATCAAGATTTTCAGAACTGCTCAGCCCCTGGAATATCCCCATGTGGCCAAGATCGACGTGTAGATTTTCGAGCCCAATACTAGACAGTGTTTCCACCAGTAATTCAACGATCTCGATATCTGCCTGGCTACTTTTCACCCCAAACAGTTCAGCGCCCAGCTGCAGAGGAACGCGTGAACAACCCAGGCAATCAGGTCGAGTGCGCAGGACTGGGCCAAAATAGCAAAGACGACGCGGGGCGTTACTACGTAAATAATGGGCATCGATGCGAGCTACCTGCGGCGTCATATCAGCCCTCACTCCCATCATCCTGCCACTAATCTGGTCAGTCAGTTTAAACGTTTCTATTTCAAGGCCATGCCCTACACCGGTCAGCAGTGAATCGAGAAACTCCATTAACGGTGGCATAACCAGCTCATAGCCCCATGAATTGAGTAGATCGAGTACCTTTCGGCGTAGTGTTTCTATCCGGGCAGCCTCTGTCGGTAATGTTTCTTCTACCCCTACGGGCAGCAGCCAGTGATCTCCGCTGTTCAGGGATTGACTCATTATAAGAAAACCTAGGTGGTTGAACCTGAGCGAACGAAGGTCAGCAATACTGCTCCAATGGTCATTACGATCAAACCCATTGTCCTTAACTGACTGTTGCTGATCTGTTCCATCATCTCCAGCATCCTGCGGTAGCGGTCAGGATTGAGAAAAGGCAGTATGCCTTCAAAGATCAGCATCAGGGCAATCGCCGCAAACAGGTCGTTCCAGTCCATCGTCTTTAGTGCTTACTGCTTTCCTGCCGGATCTTTCAGATACCTGAAGAACTCACTGTCAGGCTCGATAACCATCATCGCTTCATTATCTCTGAAGGTGTTGGAATAGGCTGCAAGACTGCGATAGAAGGAGAAGAACTCGGTATCCCGGCTAAAGGCCTCGGCGTAAATTCGTGTTGCCTCGGCATCACCCTGGCCACGAATGATCTGAGATTCTCGTTCGGCTTCGGCAACGATGACCGCCGACTGGCGGTCTGCATCCGCGCGCAACCGTTCTGCTGCCTCGGCACCTCGTGCTCGCAGGTCTTTGGCCACTCTTCCACGTTCAGCTTCCATGCGATCGAACACCGACTGGGAAATTTCCTGCACCAGGTCAACACGCTTCAGACGGACATCAATAACCGCTATACCGAATTTTTCAGCATCTTTGTTTGTTTTTTCCTGAACGATTTTCATGATCTGGCTACGATCACCGGAGATGACTTCCGTTACGGTTCGCTTACCGAACTCGGTTCGCAGACCATCATTGACAAGCTGGCGCAGGCGCTGGCTGGCATTTGTTGCCAGTCCACTCACTGAAACAAAGTATTGTGTCGGATTAATGATCCGCCACTTGACGAATGAGTCCACTACCAGTCCCTTCTTTTCTACTGTCAGGTAGGTTTCCGCCTCGGAATCCATGGTCTGGACACGCGCATCAAAATAGCGCACCTGGTTGATCACCGGCACCTTCAGATGCAGACCTGGCTTGTCATCAGCACGGATGATTTCACCGAACTTGAAAACGATGGCCTTTTCACGTTCATCAACGGTATAGAAAACTCCAGAAGCAATGAGTGCTCCGAGAAATAATACAATTGCGATTACAGGTAATTTTGATGGCATGGCTTATCTCCTGCTCGTCCGGCCATCGCGCTGGCGGTATTCATTGATTTTCTTTCTGACTTCATTCAGCGCATCACTGGGTATATTGGTGGCTTCAGGGCTGAGGGCTTCCCGGGGCTCGATGCGGTTCAGCATTTTGTCCAACGGCAGGTACATAATGTTGTTACTTTTTTCCTGGTCGATCATGACCAGGTTGCTGCCGTTAAGCACCTGCTCGATGCTCTCGATGTACATGCGCTCGCGGGTCACTTCAGGCGCCGCATTGAATTCCTTCAGGATACTGTTGAAGCGGGACGCCTGGCCTTCAGCATTGGCAATCACCGTCGCCTTGTAGGCCTCAGCCTCCTGGTTTATACGTGCTGCCCGGCCGCGTGCCCGTGGGATTACGTCATTGGCATAGGCTTCCGCCTCGTTCTTAAAGCGGACTTCGTCCTCGCGCGCCTTTACTGCATCATCGAATGCCGATTTGACTTCCTCTGGCGGCAAAGCATGCTGCATGTCGACCGTGACAATTTCAATGCCTGTTTTGTAGCGATCAAGAATGCGCTGCAGGATCTCTCTGGTACTGCTGCCGACAATCGAGCGACCGCTGGTGATGACATCGTCCATCGATGTTTTGCCAACCGTTTCCCTGACTGCAGCCTCTGTTGACGAACGCACAACGAGATCCTTGTTGTCACTGACGTTGAACAGGAAGTCAGTGGCATTCGCTATCCGGTACTGCACCGCAAAGGCAATATCGATGATGTTCTCATCCTCAGTGAGCATCAGCGACTCACGCTGGACGGTTTGCCTGGCATTGTTGATTGTTGAACGATAGCCGACTTCAACCGTGTAAACCTTCTCGGTATTGACGATAATTTTAGTCTCTACAGGTGCTGGTATGTGCCAATGCAAGCCTGCAGAGGTTGATTTCTGGTATTCACCAAAGCGCAGGATGACGGCGGTTTCACCTTGCTGTACTGTATAAAAGCCGGTAGCCAGCCAGACACCAACAAGTAAAACCAGCACCACGAGCACACCAGTGGTGCCAAACGGACTGCCTCCGCTTCCTCGCTTTTTACTATCACCACCTTTTCCACCGCCAAAAAGACGACTAAAACGTTTCTGTAGATTTCTAACGACCTCATCGAGATCTGGCGGACCTTCCTGGTTATTCTTGTTTCCCCAGGGGTCTTTTCCATCTGAGCCACCAGGCTGATTCCATGGCATGGCTTTACTTACTCCTATCACTATTCAAAGAGGTGAGATTCTATCTTGAATTTCAGTTCTGGCATATAGAATTCAGTGAAAAATATACATTTTCCCGTTTATCCAGATGGTTATATAGGGAATTCCAGAGACAATTGGGTGGATCAGAGCAAGATGAAAGAAAATCAGTGTCGACAATATTGCCGATCTTTAATCATTGACCTGGATTCATCAGGCCGCCTGATGATCAACCGTTTGCCTGTGCAGCCAGGCCATGTCAGCCTGGCTTCCCTCCACTTCCATTTCCCAATCTCCATTTTCATGCATGGACTGATGCAGGACACTGAAGCGCTGAAATATCTTTGCGCGCAGCGCACCTTCTGCAACGGGCACGGTTATGGTTTGGCGAAAGCGAAAACGGCTAAAATGTTCATCTATCGCGCGCATCAGAAGTTCCATACCTTCGCCGGTACTTGCTGATACCCAGACTTTTGAAATGACCCCCTCTTTATTCCGTTCCAGACCGGCATCACGGTCCGTCAGATCCACCTTGTTATAAACCGTGATGACGGGAATGTCGTTGGCATTAATCTCTTTCAGAACTTCATTTACCTGTTCAATATTTTCACTGCGTCGATCCGATGAGTGATCAACCACGTGCAACAGTAGAGAAGCATCACTGACTTCTTCTAACGTAGAATGAAAGGCCTCAACCAGTGAATGGGGTAGATGACTGATGAAACCAACGGTATCTGCCAGAATTATATGCCCGGCATTTGGTAGATCAAGACGTCTCATTGTCGGATCCAGGGTAGCAAATAGCTGATCTGCCTGAAATACACCGGCCCCGGTCAGGTAATTGAATATTGATGATTTGCCGGCATTGGTATAACCGACGAGTGAAACTGTCGATACAGGTACCTTGTTTCTTGCTTTGCGACGTTGTGAGCGTCTTTTTCTTACCTTTTCCAGACGTGCCCGTAAAGATTTTATTCGTTGTCCCAGCAATCGCCGATCCGTTTCCAGCTGCGTTTCACCTGGGCCCCTAAGCCCTATACCGCCCTTCTGACGCTCAAGGTGGGTCCAGCCCCGGATTAAACGAGTTGATAAATGTCGAAGCTGGGCAAGCTCCACCTGCAATTTGCCCTCGTGACTTTTTGCCCGTGTGGCAAAGATATCCAGTATTAGCCCGGTTCGGTCTATAACACGACACTGCAGGGCCCGTTCAAGGTTCCTTTCCTGTACCGGAGTAATGGTATGGTTTATCAGCACCAGCCTGGCACCAGTATCCTGTACTGCCTGGCGTATTTCCTCGGCCTTGCCCTTGCCTACAAATAGTGCAGGATCAGGACTTCGTCGACTACCGGTAATTTTAGCTACGGGCAGTGCTCCGGCCGAGCGCGCAAGCAAATCCAGCTCAGCCAGGGATTCTTCATCCCGATGACGGTTGAAATGTATATGAACAAGAACGGCCTGCTCGGTACCGTCCTTAATCGAAAGATCAGCGACAGATCGCTGGCTTGAATTTTCTGTCAGATCACTGATTTCCGGCACTGTCCGCGTCATCGAGCTGGAGTTTTACTGCACGGGAAGGCACAACAGTAGAAATTGCATGTTTGTAAATCATTTGACTAACGGTATTTTTTAGCAGAACTACAAACTGATCGAATGATTCTATTTGTCCCTGTAATTTGATTCCGTTTACCAGAAAAATGGACACAGGAATTCTTTCCTTACGGAGCGTATTTAGATATGGGTCTTGTAGTGTTAGCCCTTTTGGATTTGACATTGTAATACTCCTTAATAATTATTTATTGTTTTCAGCTCAGTCTGTTTCGCTGTTATTTCTGTGTTGCTTTTATGTATGTCCGGTTAATTTCCAGTAAATCAATGCCCCGTTTCACCTCACTCACACAGCATGCATTTACAGGGTAATCCTCCATCAGCCGTAATCACACATGTTTTCAACAGGCAGAGTCATGAACACTAGTCTTTTTTTGGACAAATTCCAAGACCTTTTCAGGAAAATCTTCGTTCATGCTGTCGAACCATTTTATCTGAGAATCATTTCTAAGCCAGGTCAATTGACGCTTTGCAAGTTGCCGGGTACTGTAAATACAGCGCATGCGCATTTCATCATAGCTGCATTTGCCGTCAAGATATTCAAGTACCTGGCGATAACCGACTGCACGCATCGCAGGCAGGCTATCATCAAGCCCCCTGTTCTTTAACTTTTTAACTTCATCGATGAAGCCCTGATCGAACATCAGAGCCAACCTCTGTTCAATGCGTTTATGCAACACATGACGATCAGATGGCCAGATGCCTATTTTAATAATATTCCATGGTATTTCCCGCCGGGCAGTCTGTGCATGTTTGGTAGGGTTGATTCCACTGAGCTGAAAAATCTCCAGTGCACGCTGTATGCGCTGTTTGTCATTGGGATTAATCCGTTTTGCCGAAGCAGGATCAATTTTTGCAAGGCGGTCATGCAAGGACTGCCATCCATTTATTTCTGCCTCTGCGAGCAGTTTTTCTCGCACTTTTTCATTGGCTGAAGGTAAATCAGGTAACCCATATTGTAATGTGCGGAAATAAAACATCGTCCCTCCTACCAGCAATGGAATCCGCCCCTGATTTTGATATTTATCCATCATAGACAACGCATCAGAGCGAAAATCATCAGCTGAATAAGGCTCTGAGACATCTCGGATATCAATCAGTGCATGTGGATAGTCTTTCATTTCTTCAAACGAAAGTTTGGCAGTCCCAATATCCATCCCCCGATAAACCTGGCCCGAGTCAACGCTAATCAACCCCACCGGTATATGATCAGCAAGGTACATGGCCAGTCCTGTTTTGCCGGCAGCTGTCGGTCCCATCAGAAAGATCGCAGCGGGTTTATTGCCTTTATTGCTCATGATGAGTCTGGTCGGGAGCTTATCTGTTTTACGTTTTACGCTTTACGATTTACGTTAAAGCTAAAACCTAATACGCAAAACTCTCTTACTGTCCACGGAGGAACCATTTATCGATCTCTGAAATACTGAACTGCTTCCAGGTTGGACGGCCATGATTACACTGATTACTTCGTTCAGTCTGTTCCATTTCCCGCAACAGGGCATTCATTTCATCTCTGCTGAGTTGACGGTTTGCCCTTACCGAACCGTGGCATGCCATGGTAGAAAGAATCCCATCAATGTTGTCTTCGATCCTGCTGGAACGGCCATGCTCTGCAAGATCTGAAAGAATATCTCGAAACAGGGTCGGAATATCAGCCCTGGAAAGCAGCTCAGGTACTGTGCGAATCACGATACTTGATTCAGTTATTACTTCAACTTCAAAGCCTATCTTATTGAAATAATTGTTATTTGATTCCGCCATAGAAACTTCCTCCTGACTCAAGGCCAGATGAACAGGAACCAGTAAAGGCTGTGTTGCTAATTGCTCTTTGTCTAGCTGAGACTTTAGTTTCTCATAAACGATTCTCTCATGTGCGGCATGCATATCAACAATCACCAGACCCTGTGCATTTTCTGCCAGAACATATATTCCATGTAGCTGTGCTATAGCAAAACCCAGTGGAAACTCATCACTGCACTCGTTTACCTTATGACTACCATGAAAGTTCTGGACACTATCAGCAGCGCCGGTAGCAGAGTAGAGTTTATCCAGTCCCGGCAGTTGCTGATGGACAGCACCAGGCCTATGGGGGGTATCGAACCTGCGTTGGACAAATTGAAATGTGCCAGTATTTTCTGATGACGCAAAACCAGGTACATCAGCAATATCAGCGAATTTACTGGCCAGATCATCATCCTGCTTTAGCCCCGGAGTGGTATTTGTCAGCATCCTTTTCAGAGAATGGGAAACAAAGCCGTGGATTTGTCTGTCTTCACGAAACCTGACCTCATGTTTTCCGGGATGTACATTGACGTCGACCTGGTTCGACGGCAATGCCAGAAACAGCACAAATGCCGGCTGACGCTGGTGATGTAAAACATCACGATAGGCCTGGTTAACCGCATGCATTAACAGCTTATCTCGCACGAAACGCTGATTCACATAAAAGAACTGCTGGTCTCGCTGGCTTCTTGAATAGGTTGGCAGGGAGAACCAGCCATGAATTCGTAGATCACCAGCCTGCTGCTCGATGTAAAGAGAGTTCTTGATAAAATCATTACCTAGCACACTGGCGACACGCTTGTTACGGCCCGCTACATCGTCAACGGCATCTATTGAATGCACAGCGCGTCCATTATGGAAAAGCTGGAAAGCAACATCTGGCCGCGCCAGAGCCTGCTCTAGAAAACGACGTTCCAGGTGTTTGTATTCTGTTTTCTCAGTGCGTAGAAACTTGCGACGGGCCGGAGTATTGAAAAAAAGATCACAAATTTCGATACTGGTCCCTCGAGGATGGGCTGCGGGTTCAGGTTGTGAAATCTTACCATCGCCTTCACAGATCAGTTTCCATGCATGCTCCGCACCAGTGGCACAACTGGTGATGCTCATTCTGGAGACAGACCCCATACTCGGTAAAGCCTCACCACGAAAACCCATGGTTGTAACATTGACCAGGTCCTGCTGACTATAGATTTTGCTCGTCGCATGCCGGCCCATTGCCAGTATCAGACAATCCTGGCGGATTCCATGCCCGTCATCACGGACTGAGATACGTCGCAGGCCACCATGTTCAAGCTCTACGACAATTTGCCTGGCGCCGGCATCAAGGCTGTTTTCGAGCAGTTCTTTTAATACAGATGCCGGTCTTTCAACAATTTCACCGGCGGCTATCTGATTTACCAGCTGTGCTGATAAATGACGAATTTCCGGTGATTCCACACTAAACCCCATATTCCTCATTAGTTTTTACTTTTTCCGGAAGAAGGAGGAGTCATAAACGCTGTTTTTTCATTGCTAATAAATCGCTTGATGCCTTTGTATATAGCATTAGCTACCTGTCGCTGATATTTACCGCTTTTCAGTTTTCGTTCTTCATAGGGATTGGATATAAACCCCGTTTCTACCAGCACAGAAGGGATATCAGGTGATTTCAGCACAACAAAACCTGCCTGCTGCACAGTCTTGCTATGCAATTTCGCTATTTTTTTCATTTCTTTCAACACCTCAGCACCAAAACTAATGCTGAATTCCAGTGTCTTGTCCATTTGCATATCCAGCAATACACCGGCAACGGCGTCCTCACGATCGCTAATCGAAGCACCACCAACAAGATCAGCTGCATTTTCCTTATTTGCCAACCAGCGTGCTGTCTCACTACTTGCCCCACGTTTGGATAGCGCATAGACCGATGCGCCACGTGCAGAGGAACGGCGGAAGGCATCAGCATGTATTGATACAAACAGGTCAGCATTTGCTTTTCTCGCCAGCATTGTGCGATTTCTTAGTGACACATAATAATCCCCCTTACGGGTCATATATGAACGTAAAGCCGGATCCTTGTCGATCAATTTCTTAAGTTCCTTTGCAATAGACAGGACAACCTTCTTCTCTCGTGTTTTTTTCTTGCCGGATGCGCCAAAATCTTCACCACCATGGCCCGCATCAATTGCCACGGTGACTATTCCTGTATGTTTTGGGGCAGAACGAGCAACCTTTGGTGCTGTTGCAGTGTATTTATCAAACAGGTCGACGACAAGTCGGTGGCCATAAACATTATTTGGCTTCAGGGTAAAACTCTTTACACGTACCGGTTTTTTCAGATCAATCACTATGCGTGTGATATTTTTTGAATACTGTCCATAGCGGAACCGCTTAATGAAAGGGTTATCTTTGATCTCATGCGGTATGTCACTGCTGAGCCTGGCGTCCTTGAGATCAATCGCAATCCGGTCAGGATTGGAAAAAGTCGAGATTCTGTGATCAATGCCACTGCTCAAATCCAGCACCACTCGGGTATTATCAGGAGCATTCCACAGACGCAGATTTTTTACACTGACTTTAGAGGATGAAGCAGCTAGATGGGGTAGCAAAAGGCTTGCTAAAATAAAATAAAGAATATACCGCTTCATTAATAATATCTGGTAAAAATCCTGCCGGTCAATTGATCAGGTTTAAGTTTATAATATCCACTTGCCGTGGCAGGTTATTAGCCCGTTGCATCGTTAATTTTTCATAACATGGAGTAATTGACAATAATCAAAGTATGCTAGTTTTATGCATATTATAATACTTTTTGTCTGATCTGCGGGGTAAGGTAAATGTTCAAATTACCAATTTCAACCATTCTATTTTTCTTGCTGGCTTTATCATTACAGGCATATGCCAAACATAATGGAGAGCACTTGTATCTTCAGAATTGTGTTGCCTGTCATGGATACAATGGCAATGGTGGTATGGGTGTACCCCTTTCGTTGCCTGATTTTCTGGCTACTGCATCTGACGAATATATGTTTAAAACCATCAGAAATGGCCGACCAGGCAGAGTTATGCCAGCATTCAAGCAACTTAGCGATGATAACATTGAATCTATTATCGGCTATATACGAAGCTGGTCTGACAGTCCCCCCCCTGTGTATTCAAAAAAACCGATCAACGGTGATGCGACACATGGCAAACAATTATTTTTACAGCACTGTGCCAGTTGCCATGGTGACACAGGTACAGGTGGCCCGGGAACTGGCGTAACCATGTCACGTCCACGCAGCCTGCCTATTCTCGCACCGGCACTGAATAATAAAGGCTTCCTCGCTTCTGCTTCCGATGAAATGATCAAGGCGACACTGATTAACGGCAGGAAAGGCACACCAATGGTTTCTTTCCTGGACAATGGTCTTAGTGAACAGGACGTAGACGATATTGTGACGTATGTGCGTACGTTTGAAACGCAGACCGTCGCTGACGAGGGTAGTATAGAAGATGAACCTGCTGTCATCATAAAAGAATCGCCCTACAGTGTTGAAGAAACCGTTGCCAACCTGAAGAACGCCGTATCCAGCATGAATTTTCGTTTGATTCGGGTACAGAACCTGGATACCGGCCTGACCGAAGAAGGCAAGGAAGATAAGAAACAGGTCATCATCTATTCCTGCAATTTCAATATCCTTGACCAGGCACTGAAGCTTGATCCTCGAGTAGGTTTATTCCTGCCCTGCAGGGTTACCGTATCAGAACATGAGGGTAAGGTGCATGTGATGTATGCTAATCCCAAACGGATGAATGAGATTTACAATAATAGCGAGCTCGATTCCATGTGTACCGATATGAAAACGGTATATGAGGATATGATTGATGAGGCCTTGCTATGAGGAATAGTCGCACAACGCTGGTCAGATTATTGTTTGTCTGTCTGATATTTCCTGTTTCTGCTGTTGCCGACGATCTCATCATGCGTCGTATCGCTATGACGTTTCCAGAGGCAATGAACGCCCTGCAAACCTCGATCGCACAGCAAGGTTATACTGTATCACGTGTCCAGCGCGTCGATATTGGTCTAACATCATCAGGTTACAATACGGCTGAATACAGGATCGTATTTTTTATGCGCGAGGATGTTGTACATGACATCGCCAAAAAGTATCCCGAGCTAATCGCCTTTCTACCATTGAAAATTACCATCTTTGCAGAAGGCAATGAAACTATTCTGGTCACCCTGAATCCAACGAAACTGGATGTGTTTTTCCCCAATTTAAACATGGGTAAAACATTCTCCCAGTGGAGTGATGACATCAACAGGATTTTTGATAGGGTTCAGGCTGAATAGAATTTATCCTGAATTGCTTTCAATACCTTGATGCCCCTGTTACTAAATGACAGGATTCTGGCCGACCTGCCACTGCCGTCAAGCGAGATCTGGATTTCAAGATCCTGCTGCGGCAGATGTCCCAGTCCACGCTGCGGCCATTCAATAAAACAGCTGGACTTATCATCGAAATAGTCCCTGATCCCTATTAAATCGAGTTCTTCGGGGTCTGTAAGACGATAGAGATCAAAATGAATGATTTTCTTTCCGTCTATCAAGTATTCTTCAAGCAAGGTATAGGTGGGGCTTTTCACCGCTCCCTGATAACCCAGGCGCCTTAACAGCCCACGAACCAGTGTGGTCTTTCCTGCACCCAGATCACCCTGAAGAAAAACAAGGGTTCCATCAGACAATGCACCGGCCACTAGCGCTCCCAGCTGCTCTGTGGCAGCAACATCTTTCAGTGTAATAGTAAGCTCTTGTGAGTTATCTTTATTCATTGCTTATTTCACACAGTGTCACATCATAGAGTCTCACAGCAGCAGCGACTGCCGGCCTGATCCATTAATTGATCATCACAGCGTTCACTGTCCTACAGATTATAGCCATTACGCAGTTGCCGCAGGGGGAGCATGAGATCTGACGCAAGCATACCAATAGCCCCGTTATCAGCGGTATAGTATTCAGCTGCTTTTGCATGAAGCACGACGGAGGCAACGGCAGCCTGGTGCCTATTCATACCTTGCGCTAACAAGCCAGCCATGAGTCCAGTGAGGACATCCCCGGTACCTGCCACTGCAAGTGCCGCATTACCGTAAGGACATATCCATGATTCGTCATCACTGATAATCAGGCTTTCCCTGCCCTTCAGAACACATAAACCACCATAAAGGCTGACGATTTCACGAGCTGCAGCAATTCTGTCTGCCTGAATGTCGTGAACATCGCAATGAAGCAATCTTGCTGCCTCTCCAGGGTGTGGCGATAATATCCAGTCCTGTCTTTTTTCGGGTGATTGCGCAAGTAGATTCAGTCCATCTGCATCGATAATGCCAGGTTCGCCATGTTCAAGACAAAACTCAAATATCTGATTCGACCATTTTGTCTGGCCCAGGCCTGGTCCCAGTGCAATGACATCTACCTGCTGAAACAATTGTTTTAACTGGTGAGCAACGCTGATGCCACTGACCAGCAATTCAGGTCGACAACTGGTAATAGCTGTGACATTGCCAGGGGTAGTAGCCACTCTAACCAGACCAGCACCAGCTATATATGCTGACCAGCCGGCCAGACAGACGGCACCGGCCATTGACTGCTCTCCACCCTCAATCAGCACACGACCATTACTCCCTTTGTGAGAATCCTGGTCACGAACCGGTAACCAGTTCTGGCACTGTTCCAGATCAGCTTGTGCTAGACGAGGTATATCTGAAGATGTTTTTTGCTGCCCTGAGTCCATGACCGGTATCATACGATACTATGAACAAAGAGACACATCCGTCATCTACTCTTTCTGCAGCAGATCTTGTCAACCTGGCCGGGGAAATTCGTCGTTGGGGCAAGGAACTGGGATTTCAGCAACTGGGGATCACTGATACCAGGCTTCAGTCAGCTGAGAATAATCTACTGGGCTGGTTGGCGAAGAATCATCACGGTGAGATGTCCTATATGGCACGCCATGGTCTAAAACGCAGTCGACCAGCCGAGCTGGTCCCCGGTACCATACGCATTATTTCGGTACGAATGGATTACCTGCCACATCAAGCACGCAGAGCGGTTGATTTACTTAAGGAAGATAGACATGCCTATATATCACGCTATGCGCTGGGAAGGGACTATCATAAGCTGTTGCGCTCACGCCTGCAGAAACTGGTTCAACATATCCAGAGCAGGGTTGAAAACTTCAACTATCGTGTGTTTACCGACTCTGCTCCTGTACTCGAAAAAGCGCTTGCAGAAAAAGCCGGCATTGGCTGGATAGGCAAACATACTAACCTGATTAGCCGTCAGTCCGGTTCATGGTTTTTTCTAGGCGAGATCTATACCGATATTCCACTCCCTGTTGATGATGCAGCTGAACAACACTGTGGTAGCTGTCAGGCCTGTATCGATATCTGTCCAACACAGGCCATCATTGCCCCGTTTCAGTTAGATGCACGATTGTGTATTTCTTATCTTACTATTGAGTACCGCGGCATCATCGACGAAATGCTGCGCCCGTTGCTGGGCAACCGTATCTATGGCTGTGATGACTGCCAGCTCTGCTGTCCATGGAACCGCTTCGGAAAGATATCAAAAGAGGCTGACTTCCAGCCCCGTCACGGACTCGATGACGCGGAATTACTAACACTTTTTAACTGGAGCGAATCTGAATTTTTAAAAAAGCTGGAGGGTTCAGCCATCCGCCGCATAGGTTATCAGAGCTGGCAGCGGAACCTGGCTATAGCTATGGGCAATGCAGAGTTTGACCCACAAATTTTGATTGCACTGGAGAGCAGATTGGCAACAGCATGTGAGCTGGTTGCTGAACATATAGGCTGGGCTATCAAACAACAAAGACAAAAACAAAATACTGTTGAATAATCCAGTCTATCAACTGACAAAATGAAGTGACGGTGATATCTTTAGCGCGGATAATGTAGCTGTTGATTACTTCCAGATATCTTTTCATCACAATGACAGCTAAAGACAATCTCAGTAAATCACCTCTTTCTTTAGCCACATCGGCTTGTAACCAAAAACAGCACTCAAATGATGCAACAGTGCATGCTGACCTTCATCCTTCCAGATTTCAGCAATTTTCTCGTCGACCTGACGGTATATCTCGAGCATATCCCTGACCTCATCCACATGCTGTTCTGCATTGTTTGTATTAGTGTATGTTTGTTCAGATTTTATTTCGTCAATCAATGCCAGCCAGAATGCACTGACACCCATAATATAGAATGGCCAGGTTCTCTGGATTTGTGGCGACCAGGATGGATCACTATAGTCTTCAGCCGCCAATTTTTTTGTTATTTCTGTTTTTGTGGAACTCGTACTATTGATTAGCCCGGCGTTCCTGGCACTGGCAAGTAAAGGATCATTGTCCAGATTGTTGATGACTTCGATTGCTGTATCCCTGTCTGCATAGAACAGAAAGCTGAACTGATGGCCTGGTGGTTTACGAGCAGCACGGCGGTGAAAGCGCCACATTAACAATTTTTCAGAATTTTTCTGCAACACCGGCCTGACTATCGCATGTGCCAACAACAGATCAACAGCAAAATCTGGTTTGTCATCCTTCTCTGGCCATGGAATTCTGAAACGATAAGCCCACCAGGACATGTCATTCAACCTGCTGGCGCTATCATGATCAATGGATACAGGGTAACAGGACGCCGGTAGGGGTTTCTGTGTGCTGCATCCAGCTACAATCATCAACACCGCTATTGCAAAGTATTTCATCTCTTTTTGACAAATGAACTTTGGAAAAATGCTACTTCAATTTTAGGAAAGTGCGCCTGAAATATTTGAGCTCATCAATCGACTCGCGAATATCATCCAGTGCCTTGTGGGTATTTTTTTTGGTAAAGCCATTATAAACCTCTGGATACCATCGTTTTGCTAATTCCTTGATTGAACTGACGTCAAGATTTCTGTAGTGCAGCCAGGATTCCAGTTGCGGCATGTAGCGATAGAGAAAACGGCGGTCCTGGCAGATACTATTGCCACATAATGGTGATTTATTGCGCGGACAAAATTCGCGAATAAATTTCAGGGTTTCATTCTCGGCCTGCAGTTCCGAGATTTTTGAAGATCTGACACGTTCGGTAAGACCAGTTTTTCCATGTGTTCGAGTATTCCACTCATCCATACCGTCAAGGTATTCATCAGCCTGATGGATAGCCAGAACTGGCCCCTCAGCGAGAACATTCAGATCTGAATCTGTGATTATTGTAGCTATTTCAATAATTCTATCAGTGTCCGGGTCCAGTCCTGTCATCTCCAGATCGATCCAGACCAGTGCATTGGGGTCCTGTGGCATAAAATAAATATCCTGCTTTTTGTGGGGAAAGTGTCAATCTACGTAGAAGGATAATGTATTATCTGGTCTACTGGAATGCTTGTTTAACAAAAAAGAGTTATAAGTCTCAAGACACACTGGATGATTACTTTAAAACCTGTTATGCCGTTTGCCTGATTAGAAATATACCTATGAATATCTTTACGATCCTGTTCCTTTTTGCACTTTCAGCAATGCTGATTACCGAATACTGGCTCGCCAGGCGCCAGATACAAAATGTCCGACAACATCGCGATTCGGTACCAGATGCATTCAGCAAGCAGATTGATCTCGATACCCACAGAAAAGCTGCTGATTACACCATAGCACGCACACGTCTGGGCCTTGTTTCAGGTTTCTATGCCGCGCTGATTCTTCTCTTGTTCACCCTCGGTGGCGGACTGCAGTTGATTGATGATCTGAGCAGGCAGTGGCTGCAGGATCCGCTAATCACTGGCGTGGTTTTTATTATTGCGACTATCTTCATCGGGGCGGTACTGGATATGCCGTTCGTACTCTATAAAACCTTCGGTCTGGAAGCGCGCTTTGGCTTTAATAAAACCACTGCTGGTCTTTTCGTCACCGATTTAATCAAACAAACCCTGCTTTTCCTGCTGATAGGCGTACCGCTACTCTATACAGCTCTCTGGTTAATGCAGGCAAGCGGCAATCTCTGGTGGTTGTATCTGTGGCTGGTGTGGATGGCTTTCAACCTGCTTGCAATGATTATCTATCCGGTCTGGATAGCGCCATTGTTTAATAAATTCAAGCCGCTGGAGGATGAGGCTGTCTCCAGCAGTGTCAAAGAACTGATGAAACGTACCGGTTTCAAAGTCCAGGGATTGTTTGTTGTTGACGGCTCTCGTCGTTCTGCACACAGTAATGCCTATTTTACCGGGTTGGGAAAGTCCAAGCGCGTAGTATTCTTTGATACTCTTCTGGATTCACTCAGTGCTGATGAAATTGTAGCCGTACTCGCACATGAACTTGGCCACTTCAAGCGTCGCCATATCATCAAGCGAATCAGTGTATTATTCCTGATCAGCCTGATTGCACTGGCCTTACTGGGACAATTGATGCAACAGCAGTGGTTCTATGAGGGTCTGGGTATGACGACGCCGTCTAATCATGCCGCCTTGATGTTATTCATGATGGTTGGACCGGTATTCATGTTTTTCATCCACCCGGTCAGCTCATGGTTCTCACGTAAACACGAATTCGAGGCCGATGATTATGCAAAAGAAAATGCCAGTGCCAGTGATCTGATCACCGCTCTGTTGAAATTATATCGGGACAATGCCAATACGCTGACACCGGACCCCGTCCACTCGGCATTTTATGATTCTCACCCGCCTGCTACCATACGAATTAAACATTTGTTGTCAGCAGGCTGAATATAACAGGAAATAATCAATATGAGACTATTATCAGCACTGATACTTGTACTACCGCTTAACGCAATGGCAGCCGCCCTGCTGCCTGGAGATGTAGAAAACGGAAAAAAACTGCATGACAGCAATAGCTGTTTGAGCTGCCACGCACAAATGACCGGTGGCAGGCCTGATATGCTTTACACGCGCGCTGACCGTAAGGTGACTAACCTCGGGGAGCTTATGGGACAGGTTAGTGGTTGCAACAAAATGCAAAAAGTCGGACTGGATGAAAACGGTGTCAATGATGTGGTGAAGTACCTGAACGAGTCTTTCTACAAATTCAGTGATTGATTCGCCGGAAGCGGCTGTCACTGTTGTTGCTGCAACCACTCACAGGCATCTTGCATAATTACAAAGGCCCTGGCGTTGATTCCCCGATTTTCAGCTACCAGGGTACCAAATGAAGTCTCCTCAAAATTGGACGGATTGACAACGAAAGCCACAGCCAAATCATAGGGCACCAGAGTTACCAGGCGCTGCACCATTTCATACTGGCTAACTTTATCCAGCACACCTGTCATCTCACTCTCATCAACAAGTATTTTCCTGCACTGGTTCTCAACACAGGCACTGATTACAGACTCGGCGTAGGACACCGCTTCATCAACACTACTATCGAAACCTGTGGTGGTGACCTTGAGTAGCTCACCATCAGCCATGATAGTGTAATCAAGCGCCATCAATCTCTCCTCAGCAGTGTGCTGTTGACCTCACTAGCTTACTTTACGGCGCTCATCTATGGCACGTGCTACCGTATTGCGATCAATGTACTCCAGCTCTCCGCCTACCGGAACTCCACGGGCAATACGGGTCAGGTTTATTCCTTTCGCAATCTCCTTGCCCGACAGTAAATCTGTAAGATATTCAGCCGTGGTCTCTCCTTCTGCTGTGAGGTTTGTTGCCAGGATGATTTCTTCGATTTCATATTCAGCCAGCACCTCCAGCAGGCGGTCTATGCCAAGGTTATCGGGACCAATTCCATCCAGTGGTGAAATGGTTCCCATCAGGACAAAATAACAACCTTTGTAACTACCCGTCTGCTCAATCGCTTCGAGATCTGCAGGCGTCTCAACAATGCACAATTGCGAATGCCTGCGCGACGCTGAAGAACACAGTGCACAAAGCTCATTTTCGCTGAGGTTGTTGCAGCGGCGGCAATGTTGAATTGAGTCCAGGGCATGATTTAATGCCGAGGCGATCGCCCTGGCGCCTTCACGATTACGTTCAATAAGATAATATGCCATGCGCTGAGCAGACTTTGGGCCTACCCCGGGCAAACAGGCAAGTGCTGCTCTCAGGTTTTCAATGGCGTGTGCGGTTGACATCAGGCAATAATAGAAAATCGTCAGAAAGGCAGGTTCATTCCCGCTGGTAGTCCCATTCCGGCCGTCATACCAGACATCTTTTCCTGTGTAGTTGCTTCAACCTTGCGTACCGCATCATTCACTGCAGCTGCAAGCAAATCTTCAACCACCGCCTTTTCCTCGCTCAACAGGTCATCGTCAATGTTCACTTTGCGCACATCATAACGGCAGGTCATGGTGACGGTTACCAGACCTCCTCCTGAACTTCCTTCAACCTCTGTTTGTGCCAGCTCTTCCTGGGCCTGCTGCATTTTTTCCTGCATGGCCTGAGCCTGTTTCATGATATTCCCTATTCCACCTTTCATATTAATGCTCCTGTTTTGTTCAGTTCACAAAGGGCCGCCGTCGCGGCCCTGATAATTAATTAACTGGTCTTATAGAGGACGGTGCAACGCTGGCGCCAAAGGCCTCAGTCATTTTCTTCACTACCGGGTCTGAGCTGATGGACTGCTCAGCGGCCTGCTGCTGCTCTCTCGCCTGGCGTTTTTTTTGCTGTGCCGGGGTCTCTGCCACCGGATTATCGATCCTGATTGTTACTGTTACATTTTCTCCGAGATAATTCTTTAGTGCTTTTAACAGTTCTTTTTCCCGTTCCTTTGAATAGATCGTCTGTTGCTCAACATCAATAACAAGTTCAAGTACAGTGTCATTCCAGACAGCCGGAGCCATGTGTAATACCAATTGCCTGGTCAGACCGCTAACCGGAAGTGACTCGACCAGTTCAGACCAGCTCTTATCGGCAGTTAATTCTGCTGCCATGGCTGTTCCCTGATCAGCGGTCAATGGTGATGTTTCACTTATTTTCACACTGTTATCAGGAGAATCTGAATTAATAGAATTTGCCGATACATCCCTGTCTGCAGTCACTGGATATTCTGCAGGCCTTACTTCGTCAACGACGCTCTGGTCAAAGTGACTTCTGTCACTATCCTGGTAGCCAGCACTGTTGTGGACTGCTTGTTGGTCGCTAGCACCTTTTTGACCTATCTGCTGCCGTACAGGAGGCTTTTTACTATTGTTTGATGATGATAGTTCGTGTTGCCGAGCTGTCGTATCAGGTCGAAATGCCAGCATCCGCAACATCAGCATTTCAAATCCTGTTCTGGAATCGGGTGCCAGTGGCAGATCCCTCTTTCCGGTCAGACATATCTGATAATACAGCTGCAGCTGCTCGGCACTGAATTCCTTACTGGTCTGTTTTAGCCATCGCCTGTCGAGACTTCGTTGTTCAATAATTTCTGGTGCCCGCTGAACCAGTGACAGTTGATAGAAACTACCTAGTAGTTCATCCAGCACCATATTGAAATCAGGACTACGATCAGCCGCATCATCAATGGCTTTAAACAGTGCAATGGTATCCTCATTAGCCAGACTCTCAATCAGGGCGTGTATATATTGTTGCTCAATACTGCCAAGCATTTTTCTGACATCTTCTTTGATCACCTTGCCGGCACCAAAAGAAATTGCCTGATCTAGCAAACTGAGTCCATCACGCATACTGCCATCTGCGCTGCGGGCAAGCAGTTCCAGTGATTCATCATCACTATCGACATGTTCCGACTTGAGTATATGAGCAAGCTGGGTCTTAATCTGATTGGGATCAAGTCGCTTCAAATTAAATTGCAGGCAACGTGACAGGACTGTCACCGGCAGTTTCTGTGGATCCGTAGTGGCGAGCAGAAATTTGACATGGTCCGGTGGTTCTTCCAGGGTTTTGAGCAGGGCATTGAAGCTGCTGCGAGACAGCATATGAACTTCATCGATCAGGTAAACCTTGTAACGACCACTGGTAGGAAGATACTGCACGTTATCCAGCAATTCGCGGGTATCGTCAACCTTGGTTCGTGATGCTGCATCAACCTCTATCAGATCTATATATCGACCTTCCTCGATCGCCACACAACTCTCGCATTGACCACAGGGAGTTGAGCTTATCCCTTGCTCACAATTCAGTGCCTTGGCGACGATCCTTGCAATAGTAGTCTTGCCTACGCCGCGCGTTCCAGTAAATAACAGGGCGTGGTGCAGTCGATCACTGTCAAGAGCATGTGACAATGACTGAAGTATATGTTGCTGACCTACAACTTCGCTGAAATTGCCGGGTCGCCATTTTCGTGCAAGAACCTTATATGACATAGAGTAATCCGGGAACAAAACTCAATGATACAGAACCATTATAGGGCTTTGAACGACTTAGGCACAGCCAGTTGCGAAAAGTGAAAGGCCTTAAATTTTGCATGGTTAAGCTAAGAAATGTGCTTCCCGCCAGCTCGCCGGAAAAATAATTAGCATTTTTTTCTTTACTTCTTTGTGGCTCTGCAAGATCCATGAATTTTCTCTCACCGGGAAAGAACAGAAGTTCGTTTATGTATTGCGTGTGCACAGCTATCATTGAAATGGTGGCGGATCAGGACAGCCTTGCCCTAACACCCGAATCTGCTGCTGCGGCTGCTTCCTTCCAGACCTGACCGGGTTCACAGCATATCGTCATTAAGGGGACCAACCATCACCGCCATTGAATGCATTCCCGTGTAGATGAAAATGCACAGTGAATTTTAGCGATTGTTTCTGATATAAACCAGTTTAATTAGAAAAAGTTTTGTGTTTCAAGTTTCAGGTTTCAAGATAAAATATATAAAAGTTCAATACACCAGAAGGTGGCTGAAACAAATATGGAAATTCCCTCAAACTCTGGCCAGAATCGAATTTTCATCATCGGATATGGTGATATTGGCAGCCGTGTAGCCAGGCTATACAAAGAAAAAAATTATATTGTTGCAGGACTAGCTCGTTCACCGGAGTCTTGTCAGATGATGCAAGACGATGATGTAGAGCCTGTCACTGCAGATCTGGATAATAAGGACAGTTTATCAGGCCTTTCATTAGCCGGTGCTCTGGTGTTTTATTTTGCACCACCACCACCTACCGGTGTAACTGATCCACGCATGGCGAACTTTCTGGCCAGTCTGGACAGCAATAATATTCCCCGTAAGATTGTATATATCAGCACATCAGGAGTGTATGGTGATCAGGCAGGACGCCGGGTAACAGAAAAAACACCGCCCAATCCTGGAACTGACCGCGCTTTTCGTAGATTAAATGCTGAAGATCAACTGAGAGAGGTTCGAAATCGACTCCGTGTGCAGGTAGTCATTTTGCGCGTTGGCGGCATTTATGGTCCAGGCAGACTGCCCGAGCAGCGGATCAGGAATGCTATCCCGGTTCTTCATCAGGAGTTAGCACCAAAAACAAACCGAATACATGCAGATGACCTGGCGAGAATATGTGTCGCCGCGGGAAAATATGGCCGTGATGGAGAGATATACAATGTTAGCGATGGCTGCGACAGCAATATGACGGAATATTTTTTCCAGGTCGCCAGTCATCTGGGTTTAGACAGGCCGCCAACCGTGGGCTGGGAAGTGGCAAACAGAATTTTAAGTAAAGGAATGCTGTCTTACTTACGGGAATCACGCCGTATGGACAATAAAAAAATGCTAACGGATCTCCACATTACCCTTAAATATCCCACCCTTGACAGTGGACTTTCTGGAATTAGCCGCACTCAACATACCAACAACTATTAATTCTTGATATAATTAGTCAACTATTATACATATTCAGAAATTTTGAGGATTTTTCAATGCAAGCAGAAGTCAATGGACAAACAATCGAACTCAGTGAAGCCGGCTGGTTACTTAACCTTGATGAGTGGAGTGAAGAACTGGCAGCAAAGATTGCTGTAAATGAGAACATTCCAGAACTTACAGAAGAACACTGGGACATAATCAATGAAGCACGTGAATATTTTACAGAAAATGGCAAAGTGGCTGAACCACGCGCATTTTCAAAAATGATGAAGAAAAAATATGGCAAAGACCGCAGTGATCAGAAATATATCTACTCTCTGTTTCCTACCGGCCTGATAAAATGCGCCAACAAGATCGCAGGACTACCAAGACCCAAGGGCTGCAGTTAAACAGTTAAAAAAATAAAAGCAGTTTAACCCATTACAGGGCCATCAAAATTGATGGCCTTTGTTTTTTGGATAAGAAAAATCACTCAGACATGAATGTCTTGTGCTATGTTCTAAATTGAATAAATAATAATCTGATCAGACCAAATTACGAAGACGAATAATCTCACTGTGAGCGCTACCCGTAAACAAACTAAACGTGTAAGACGCATTCGATTAATTGGTATTCTAGTTGCTATCTTTCTATCAATTCCAGTACTTATCCTGGAATTTAGCTGGGATAAAAACCATCTTGAGCGTATCAAGTCAGCTGGCAAGCTCAGGGTCATCACCTTCAACGGTCCAACTACCTACTTCGAAGGGAACCAGGGACCAAGAGGATTTGAGTATGAACTGGTTCGTGAGTTTGCTGATAGACTGGGTGTCAAACTTGAAATAAAGATCGCAGACCAGTTTGAAGATATTATGTCAGAAATAAAGGCTGCTCGTGTAGACATGGGCGCAGCTGGTCTAACAATCACCGATGAGCGAAATAAACAATTTTCATTCAGCACTCCCTATCAAACAATAAAACAGCAGTTTGTGTACAGAAATGGCGGTAAAAAAAGACCTCGTAAACCAGCCAGTCTTACAGGATGGGATATCATGGTCACTGCTGGCAGCAGTCATGCTGAACGCCTGAAAAATTTACAGGAAACCTATCCAGAAATAAGCTGGCAGGAGACAGCTACTGACACCCCTGAGAATCTGCTTGTACGCGTCTGGGAAAAGCAACTTGAAATGACAGTAGCTGATTCAAACATTGTCTCTGTTGTTCGTCAGTTCTACCCGGACCTGCAAATAGCTTTTTCTCTTCCTCCGGAAGACAAGCTTGCCTGGATGTTTACCCTTAGCAACGATAAATCTCTGCTGGAAGCTGCAAATAAATTCCTGCTGGAAGTGAAGGCCAGCGGCCAGCTGGACAGATTGCTGGATCGTTACTACGGACCCAGTTCAAAATTCAATTATGTTAATACCAAGAAATTTCTTCATAGTATCGACCACCTGCTGCCTGCATATGAAGACATGTTCCGTCTTGCAGGAAAAAATACCGGCATAGACTGGCGACTACTGGCAGCGCAAGGTTATCAGGAGTCACACTGGGATGTGGATGCTGTCTCACCTACCGGAGTGCGTGGAATTATGATGCTAACCAATGCAACCGCTAAAAGACTAAAAATTGAAGATCGACTGGATCCATGGCAAAGCATTGACGGAGGATCACGCTACCTGAAGATGCTCATGGATAAACTTCCAGCACGTATCAAGCAACCTGATAGATTATGGCTGGCCCTTGCTGCTTATAATGTTGGAACAGGTCACCTTGAGGATGCACGTATACTTACGCAGAAGGCTGGCGATGATCCAGACAACTGGCTCGATGTACGCAAACACCTGCCTTTACTTGCCAGCCCGGAGTGGCACAAAAAGACCCGTCATGGCTACGCACGAGGCTACGAACCAGTCGCTTATGTCAATCGAATACGTGGCTATTATGCAATCCTTAGCTGGTATGACAGGCAACGTGAGAAGCCTGTCATCCTTCTCGATGGAATAGACTTACCGGCATTATGATTATCTCTATATGGTTACATTTGCTTAGGGTGCCAATTTACTTAGCTGTTAGACGAAATAAGCGAGACTGACACTGGTCTAACATGCCCGCATGACAGATACAGAGCGACGCATAGCACTTAGCCCGACTGTCACCACACCATGAAACTGAATATGACATGAATAGAATAGAGATATTCTTTCTGGCCATCAGGCATTACTAATAAAAATTATTCGCATCACGGAACTTTTCAAAACATCTGTGTTCCAAACGTAACAAGGAGATTCTTTACTATCTGTTATTTCTATTCAGAAAAGAACATCCTTTAACATGTCATCGCAGAAGATGACTGATTTAAATTAGTATAAAATTTATTTTCTAAACAAAGAGGAAGACGAAACAATGAATAACACCATTAAACAAAAAACCGTTGCTGCAGCCGTTGGTTCATTAATGATCGGTTCAGTTGCCGGAATCAGTTCTGCTTCTGCTGACAGTCCTTTTGCCATGACTTCTATGGAAAGTGGATACATGGTTTCCGGTGAAAAAATGGGTGAAGGCAAGTGCGGCGAAGGTAAATGCGGCGAAGGCATGGCAAAAGAAAAAGCCGAGAAGGAAGGCAAGTGCGGCGAAGGTAAGTGTGGTGGTTCTAAGTAAACATCTGCCCACCCTGTAAGCACTTAACTTTATCCAAAGGGCAGACGATATCGTCTGCCCTTTTTTATTCAGCTCGATGAATGAGTTATTGAATTACTCTCAGGTCAGATAATATAAACCGGAGATAACTAAATGAATTTACTTATTAAAAGTATACTGCCCCTGCAACGCCTGTTAGACAGCACCCGTGCAGTTGATTTTCTCGGCCCATTATTACTCCGCATTTACCTGGTACCTGTCTTTTGGGTCGCCGGAATCAACAAGCTCAGTAGCTTTGAAGATACGGCAGCCTGGTTCGGCAATCCCGACTGGGGTCTGGGAATGCCAATGCCAGAGTTAATGGCAGCGCTGGCCACCGGATCTGAGGTACTTGGTGCGATTCTTCTGGCCATTGGCTTTGCTGTGCGCTGGATATCCATTCCATTGATGATCACCATGCTGGTCGCCATTTTTGCTGTGCATATCGATAATGGCTGGCAAGCGGTGGCAGATCCGATGAGCCCGTTTCCACCGGCTGGTATCGAGGAGGCTGGACAGCGTTTGGCCGCAGCGAAATCTTTATTACAGGAACATGGCAATTATGACTGGTTGACTGGTAGTGGCAATTTTGTCATTTCCAATAACGGTATAGAATGGGCTGTGACTTATTTTGTGATGCTGCTGGTGCTTTTCTTTATCGGTAGCGGAAAGTATTTTGGCGTTGATTACTGGATCAGAAAACGCTTCATGACAGAGGACAAGAATTAATAATGAATATTTCATCTTCCCAGTTTCCGGTGCAGGGCGCAGGCATAGGGCTACGTCGCAGTTTATTAGATGAATTTCTCGCTCAGGACCAAATTCCGGTCGGTTTTATGGAGGTTGCTCCCGAAAACTGGATTGGTCTGGGTGGTCGTTTTGGCAAGCAGTTTCGGGCCCTGACAGAACGTTATCCTTTCACTCTACATGGCCTTTCCCTGTCTATCGGTGGTCCGGAAAAACTTGACATAGCTTTCGTCAGGGAAGTTAAGCAGTTTATGCAGGAATACAATATCCGCTGCTATAGTGAACACCTTAGTTACTGCTCGGATGATGGGCATCTGTACGACCTGATGCCAATTCCATTTACTGAAGAAGCTGTTCACTATGTGGCGGGTCGTATTCGACAGGTACAGGACATCATTGAACAGCAACTGGTGATTGAAAATGTTTCCTACTATGCAGCACCAGGAAAAGAGATGGATGAAATTGACTTCATCAATGCGGTTGTTGAAGAGGCAGACTGCAAATTGCTGTTAGACGTTAACAATATCTATGTCAATTCGGTCAATCATCGCTATGATGCCTCTGAATTTCTGCGTGCACTTCCCGGTGATCGTATCTCTTATGTCCATGTTGCCGGACACTATAACGAGGCAGATGATCTGATTGTCGACACCCACGGAGCGGATGTAATTGATCCAGTCTGGGGTTTACTGCAAGAAGCCTATGCTGAATTTGGTGTACTGCCCACCCTGCTGGAAAGGGATTTCAACATCCCTCCGTATAATGAACTGATGGCAGAAATCAGGCAAATCTCTGAATACCAGCAAAAATACGCAAAACTGCAGCATAGCGGAGCTCATCATGTCACAGCCTGAGCTATTGAAAAAGCAGCTATACGAATTCGCCGCACATATCAGGGATCCAGAAAACATAGCGGCACCCGCAGAGATCGAGAACCGGAGAATGGGAATCTACCGAGACCTTTTCTTCAATAACATCCAGGGTTTTCTTGGTAATACATTTCCTGTTCTGAAAAGCCTTTACGATGAAGATCGGTGGCTAGAACTGGTACGTAGTTTCTATGCTCTGCATCGCTGCCAGTCACCATATTTTCTGGAAATATCACGCGAGTTTTTAGATTATTTACAGTCCGAGCACCGCATGCGGGAAATAGATCCTCCGTTCCTGTTTGAACTGGCCCACTACGAATGGATTGAGCTGGCATTATCAATTTCGCAGGAAGAGCCCGATCTGCAACAGGTTGATATCGAGTCATCGCTACTGCATGGCCATCCGGTCATGTCACCACTGGCGTTACTGTTAACCTACGCCTGGCCTGTGCATAAAATAAAACCCGAATTTCAGCCTGAGCACCCTGCTGAGCAGCCCGTTTGTATTATCGTTTATCGCGATTCCGATGATGAAGTTCAGTTTACAGAGATCAATCTGGTCACCGCTAAACTACTGCAGCAACTGGAGTTAAATAAAGATATAAGTTCTGCCGATGTACTTAATGAAATTGCGGCGGAGCTGGGTCACGAAAACACGCAAGCGATATTAACAGGTGGTCTGGAGATCTTGCAGGGCTTGAAGCAAAAAGGGATTATTCTCGGAATTGCTGCCAGCTGATCAAGGATATCAGTTAATGTTTGATCAGCTGGTCTCAACTTGCCGGTTTTTATGTGTGATATCTAAATAGAGATTGTAACTGGCAATCAAAAACGGAAAAGCATTAGAGAGAATCCCCACCGAATCATTTTTTCCAAAAATGAAATAACTGAGCAGCATTAAACTTCCGGCAATACTCATATACCAGAACAAGCGCGGCATAACTACCCGGCGTGAACGCCGAGATGCCCATAACTGCACAAACCAGCGACCAGCAAATAACACCACACCAATATAACCAATAATCTTCCATGGAGTGATGACCAGGGTCATCCCTAAAATCTCAATAACGGATATCGTACTATTCATAGGTATACTCAATTACTTTTTAACTTCAGGTGTTCACTCTCTTTCATGCTTGATTTCTTGTCTAACCACAGGATGAGTGGTCCGTGATTTAAGCCAGATGACACCCATCAGATCAAAAATCCCAATCCACAGTCGATCAAAAAACCCATAATGGGAAGAGCCGCCATGCCGCTCACGATGATTCACTTCGACAGATATTACCTTGCCTCCGCCATTTATCATCATAGCTGGCAAAAAACGGTGCAGATGATCAAAAAATGGAATTGCCAGATAGGCATCCCGTTTGAAAACCTTTAGACCACATCCAGTATCAGGGGTGTTATCATCCAGTAGCCAGCCACGAATGCCATTAGCAAGTCGTGATGAAATGCGCTTGATAAAGGTATCCTTGCGCTGCTTGCGATAACCATTCACCAGCACCACGCCGAATTCTGCCTGCTCAATCAGGGCCCGGTAGAGCGCAGGTATATCCGCCGGATCATTCTGCCCATCACCGTCCAGGGTCGCAATAACTGCCGAACGCGCATGATTTATACCTGTTCGTATCGCTGTACTTTGTCCAACGCCTGTTTCATGACTAATAACATGCAATAGCGGAAAACCAGCACTGTATTCCTGAAGAATATTCAGTGTTGAATCACTACTGCCGTCGTTGACATAGATCAGTTCGTAATCAAGCACATTATCCAGCGACTGCCTCACTTCATCAATCAGCAAGCGAATGTTGTCCTCCTCGTTATGAACGGGTATGACTACAGACAGATCTGGCATTTGCGGCGTACTCCTGGGTTACAATTAGGCTATTATATAAGGCTATACAGAACAATACACCGGAGCATTCGGGTTTTATCCCTCTCAGCAAATGAAAATTACTGATTTTTTACTTCAACGGGCAAAAATAATAATTTTATGCATGCTCACGTCAAATCTCGCATGCACAGTCCCTGCAGTTGCCTATCAAACAGCCCAGAATACACAAAGTGAAATTCGATACATAGATCGTAGCAAAGGGGAGCGGAATAAGGCGTTTCCTGTCTACCCGACAGATAGTAGAAAAATTGCCGATAAGCAAACCGGCAGCACTTTGTTGTGGCGCATTGAACATCCCGACATCTACAATGGAATCAGGAGTAGCTATATTTTTGGCACTATCCATCTTGATGATGCAAGAATCATGGACATTCCTGACAGTGTTATCAAGCGGCTAAATGTGGCTGACACACTAATGCTGGAACTTGAATTGAATGCTAACGGTTCTGTCGATATGCTGAGAAAGATGCTGTTCACCGATGGCAGAAAACTTACTCAGATAATTGGTGAAACAACCTACAATGAAGTCAAAAATGCACTCATCGAATCCGGCAACCACTTACCCGGAGATGTCCTGACTGTTCTCAAGCCGTGGGCCGCCATGCTGTTACTGGTCAGACCGGAAAACAAATCTGGGACGTTTCTTGATAAAAAACTCGCTGACCTGGCAAGAAAGGCGGGAATCAGGGTACAGGGCCTGGAAACTTTTAATGAGCAGCTTTCCGTTTTTGATGATATAGCAATAGATGACCAGGTCGGTCTATTGCATTCAACTATAGACTCATTGGCAGAGAAAGACCTGGCTTATCAGCAGATGCTCAATGCCTATATAAATGGAGACCTGGAAAAATTAGTTAGTATCGCAGACAGCCAGCAACCTAATGACAGGCGACTGGCAAAGTTAATCAATACCAGGCTAATTTTTGAGCGAAATCAGAGAATGTTTAATCGTATGCAGAAACAACTGCAGGCTGGAAACACTTTCGTTGCGGTAGGCGCCCTGCACCTGCCCGGTGATCAGGGTTTACTCAACAAACTGAGGATGGCGGGCTATAGAGTGACACGAATTATAAATGGAGAATAATCATCATCGATCGCGCTGGCAGAAATTAGCTATCTAAACGCCACAGACATTTGCCATCCGTTTTTCTATCCAGCTCATCCAGCCAGGCCTCATGCAGCTTCCTTTCTTCAGCACTGGCATTGATAATTGGCAGGCTAGCTCGGTTGCTATCGAATCGACGTATGATCTTTTCTGCCTGTGCATTTCGCCCCGAATCACTGTCCTGAAACAGTGCTGACTGCCCACCAGTTAGTGCCAGGTATACTTCTGCCAGTAATTCAGCATCCAGCAAAGCGCCGTGAAGCTCGCGCTGAGAGTTGTCTATATTAAAATGCCTGCACAGGGCATCGAGCGAGTTCTTTTGCCCAGGACGCATGCGCCTTGCCATTACCAGGCTGTCGATCACTTCGCAATAATTATTTGTATCACCGAGATTGCGACCAGTGAGCGTTAGTTCATTATTAATAAAACCCACATCAAACGGGGCATTGTGGATGATCAGCTGTGAGCCCTTGATATAAGCGAGAAAATCATCAACGATATCTTCAAATCTTGGCTTGTCCTGTAGAAACTCGTTGGTAATGCCATGCACTTCGATCGCACCAGCATCAATCTTTCGGTCGGGTTGTAAATACTGGTGCAGTTCATTACCGGTTCTTTTACGATCAATCAGTTCAACGCAGCCAATTTCAATAATACGATGCCCCTGATGGGGATCTAAGCCAGTTGTTTCCGTGTCCAGTACCACCTGTCTCATTGCTTAATCCCTTTATTGTGTCTATTGCGCAAGCATCTGGTCTATTGCCATATTGGCCAGATTATCCGCGTGCTCATTGCCTGCAATACCAGAATGTCCTTTAACCCAATGCCAGTCTATATCATGATGCATGATTGCTCGGTCCAGACGAATCCACAAATCCTGGTTCTTTACCGGCTTCCTGGCGGCTGTTTTCCAACCCCTTTTTTTCCAGTTATCCATCCACTCCAATATGCCCTTACGAAGGTACTGCGAGTCGGTATACAAACTTACTTTACAGGCTCTTGTCAGACTTTCCAGTGCCTGAATGGCGGCAAGAAGTTCCATTCTATTGTTGGTCGTCTCTCTTTCTGAGCCTGACAGCTCCTTTTTTTTAGTGCCGTAGGCAAGCACCGCACCCCAGCCGCCAGGGCCTGGATTACCACGACACGCTCCATCAGTATAAATAATTACCTCAGATGCCATTCATATTCTTCACGTTTACTAAGATCTCTTAACTCATCTACTTAGAATAGTTTTTCGCCACAGGCTCAGCGACATTCAGAAAAGAATTCTTTCTGAAGTTTTCCCGGAAATCAATCACAGTCATGCCCTCATCCCTCTTCTGTGCAATCAGTAGATAAACAGACGCCAGCATCGGCCACCAGCGGCTACCGGCATGTTCCATGAATAAAAATCGTTGACGCAGTCTCTGCCGCTGTATCGGTGGAGAATAATACAGCATCATACCGCTGCTAACCTGGAAATCCAGTAAACTAAGCCAGTCCCTGACTTTGTAGACAGAAAAACTATGGCTATTCCATGGTGTTTGCCTACGTGAAAATAGCTTCCTGCCCCCCCATAGACTATATGGGTTGAATCCGAGGATAATCAGGTGACCACCGCTAACAAGTATTTCCCTGCTTTCACGTAATAAATGATGCGGATCATCTGCAAAATCTAGCATATGGGCCAATATACATAGATCAACGGATGATGAAGCGAAGGGAAGAAGAGCCCCGCTGTCGACATAGAGAGGCTGCAAGTCGCCATAGTGCCCAGGTGAAAAAGACTGGGTATCAGGATGCTCCGTGGCCTGTAAAAATATTTTATGCTCAATATCACTCATATCAAGCATAGATGATGTGCCTGCATATCCATACTGGACTGCTATATCACCTTTCAAAGCAGGTAAAAAATTACTCAGGGCTTTCTTCTCTTCTACAAACAAGGACTGCCCAAGGCTGGTCTGGCTCCATAGAGAAAAACTACTCATGGTGGTTATTCATGTTAATGAGAATATTCACTGGCAATTACCGGAACAACATAAAGCATGTATGACTGGCTTGAGGCTTATGCATTATTTATACATTATAAAATTAATTACTTATGAATAAACAATGTTTTATAAATCATACCTGTATTATTTTCTAGAATATGTTGGGATCATAAGCTACACTTCCCAATATAAAATAAAAACCCAGTGCAGCCAATACTGAAACAAGGAAGTATATATGGCTTGAGCAGACGTAAACTTGACCATGTAAATTGCTGACACTCGAATCCAATAAAAAGAACATGAAAGTAACACTGACCACCAAAATACACATCATCCTGCTTGTTTCAGCGCTGTATTTTCTCACTGGCTGCGCGACAACGAAAGATATAAGTGCAGAGAACCGATCAGATAATAAACCCCTGTCTTCCTATTTTGATAATGGAGAAGAAATACCTGCTGAATCTGCCTCTAAAAAACAGCAATCATCTGTTGCTAACCCGGCACCACGAGAATATCAGCCGAAGAACGTCATTTATACTAGCGAAGACTACCACGACCTGTGGGACCGAATACGGGCAGGTTATGACTTGCCAGCGCTTAACAGCAAGCATGTTGCAGAATACGAACGCTGGTATTCATCCCGACCGCAATACATAGAGCGTCTGATAAACCGGGCTACCCCATATCTTTATCACATCGCTTCACAGGTAGAACAGCGTAACATGCCAATGGAGATAGCACTACTGCCAGCCATTGAGAGTGCCTTTAAACCGCATGCACTGTCCAGCGCAAAGGCCGTAGGGCTGTGGCAATTTATCCCTGCAACAGGTCGACATTATGGATTGAAACAGAACTGGTGGTACGATGGCCGCAAGGATATTTATTCCTCTACCAACGCAGCGCTAAATTACCTGGAAAAGTTAAGCGCGGATTTTAATGGTGACTGGTTATTGGCACTGGCCAGCTACAACGCAGGCGAAGGGACTGTCTCTCGTGCTATTTTGGCCAACAAGCGCAAGGGTAAATCTACCCATTACACAAACCTGAAACTTCGCTCAGAAACAGTTCGTTACGTACCTAAACTCATCGCCTTCAGTAACATTATCAAGAATCCTGAAAAGTATGGACTAAAAATTGCCAGGGTGCCCAATGAACCCTATTTCGACGTTATTCGATTGAATAGCCAGATTGAACTTGCGGTAGTTGCTGATGCAGCGAACATCCCGATCAAAGAGCTTGAACTGCTTAACCCCGGCTTCAAACGCTGGGCAACCGACCCTGCCGGCCCCCACCGTCTGCTTGTTGCAGCTTCCACTGCAGAAATGATTGCTGACGCAATTGCCGGAATACCCCAGCACAAACGTGTACGGTGGGCTCATTACAAAGTCAGAAAAGGCGACACACTAAGCGGCATTGCTCTTAGTCATGGCATCAGTATTGCTTCACTGAAAAAAACAAACAAACTTAAAAGCAGCAGAATCAGCATAAATCAGGATCTCCTGATACCCCTGTCGAGAAGTTATAGCAATACAAAATCTGATATAAAAAGTGCGAAAGCATCCAGAAACAAGCGAACAAACGTAAGCAGTCCTTCATCTAAGCAATCACCGAAGGTAATATCAGTGAGAAAGGGAGATACTCTCTGGTCATTGTCGAGACGCTATAAAGTTACGCTAAATGAGCTGCTGAAATGGAACAAAATTAGCACCAATGACCTTTTATTCCATGGCCAGAAACTAAAGATCTGGCGTTATTGAGTTTTTCTCCAATCCGTATTGCTATCTACCTCGGTAGATATTATAAATTTCTTTCTGCATCTAGCGACACTGTTACAGAGCCCGTATAATCATCGCTCCTGAATTACAGGCTCCACGGACGATGCGGTTAGTTCTCTTTTTATCTACAATCCTGGCTCTAACTGGATGTAGTACATTTGTCAGTTCTGCGACTAAAGACCTGGCTGACAATCTCAGTCAGGCCATCATGAATCAGAATGATCTGGATACTGTTCGTCAGGGTGCCCCTGCCTACCTGATAATGATTGACAGTTTTATCCAGGGTGCACCGGATGATATTGACCTGCTGCTTGCGGGTAGCAATCTTTATGGCTCCTATGCAGGTGCTTTTGCCACTGAAGAACCGGATCGATCCAGGCGCTTAACGGAAAAATCCCTTGACTATGCTCACCATGCATTCTGTGTAAAAGTCCCAGAGCTTTGCACAATTTCTGAACAGCGCTTTCCTGAATTCACAAAGGCTCTGCAAAAGGCAGAAAAAAACGATCTGCGCGTCCTCAATAGCTGGGGTGTTGCCTGGGCTGGCTGGATTCAAAGTCGAACAGATGACTGGACAGCCATCGCTGATATACCAAAGATTAAAGCTATCATGCTTCGAGTCGTCGAACTCGATCCTGCCTGGGATAATGGCAACGCTCAACTCTACCTGGCTGTCCTTAATTCCTTTCTTCCTGCAGCCATGGGTGGAAAACCGGATCTCGCAAAAAAGTATTTTGAACAGGCAATCAAGCTGAGTGACGGTAACAACCTGATGGTCAAGACACTATATGCACGCTATTATGCGCGCATGGTGTTTGACAGGCAACTTCACGATAAATTACTCAATGAAGTTCTGGCCTCTCCCGCTGCTTCGCCGGGTATGACGCTGATCAACACACTGGCCCAGGAACAGGCACGTCAGTTACTCATGGAATCCGGTGATTTCTTCTGAGAATCAGGAAAAATTGATACTTCCAGATATTTACAGTAACAATTATTGATAATGGATTGATACGTTATGTCTCTTTTTGATACTTCAAAACAACTAATAAAACTTTTCATCGCAATCTCCCTGCTCGCTTCATTTAACAATAGTTTTGCAATAACATTAAAAATTGCCACACTTGCTCCTGATGGCACGACGTGGATGACACAAATGCGTGCTGCTGCAAAGGAAATCACTGAAAAAACCAATGGCCGGGTGAAACTTAAATTCTACCCGGGCGGCGTCATGGGTAATGACAAAAGTGTGATGAAAAAAATTCGTCTCGGACAGTTGCAGGGCGGCGCGCTTACTGGCGGCAGTCTGGCTTACACCTATCCAGACATGCAGATTTACAGCCTCCCCATGGTGTTCAAAGACTATGATGAAATTGACTTCGTCCGTCCAACAATCGACCCCTTGTTAAAACAGGGAATGGAAAAGAAGGGATTTACCATCCTTGGGATCTCTGAAGGTGGCTTTGCCTATCTGATGTCCAGCAGCACTATCAAAAATGTGGAGGACCTGAAGAAGCATAAACTATGGATACCTGAAGATGATATTCTTAATGAGGCCCTGTTCAGTAAAATGGGAATTTCCCCAGTCACCCTTCCTTTAGCAGATGTCTATACAGGTCTGCAGACAGGCCTCATCGATACCATTGGGGCTACGACTACCGGTGCGCTGGCATTTCAGTGGCATACTCGAATACGCAGCATCACTGATGTCCCCCTGCTATATCTTGTTGGCGTTTTGATAATCGACAATAAACGCTTCAACAAAATTGAACCTGCTGATCAGAAAATTGTAAAAGATATTGTAGCGCGGACTTTCTCATCAATGGATAAAATCAATCGCAAGGACAATGAAAATGCGCGACAGGCACTGATTAAAATGGGGACAGAATTTGTGCTCCCGGAAAAGGAGGAAATTGCCTACTGGAAAAGCCTTGCCGACGAGGTTATCAAGGAGACTGGAAGTAAGGCCGCATCCCCTGAGCTTTATCGCAAGCTCAACGGTTTATTGGACAGCTACCGTACGAAAACTGCTACTTCTGCCAGTAACTGAACGTATCCGGAAAACTATCCATGTTACAGAGAGCTGTTCGGTACCTGCATAATATCGAAGATGGCTTGCTCGTCTTTATCCTAATGAGCATGATCATTCTGGCTTTCGGCCAGATATTGATGAGGAATTTCTTCGACACAGGGGCAACCTGGCTGGACCCACTGCTGCGTGTGCTGGTTCTGTGGGTCGGCCTGTTAGGTGCACTTGTGGCCACACGACAGCACAAACAGATCCGTGTGGATGTCCTGTCTCGTATCTTACCCGCCGGATTAAAGACAATAAACTCTATCATCACGCGCTCATTTGCAGCGATTATTTCAGCAATAATTGCCTGGCATTCAATTCGCTTTCTGATAGATGAATGGAACATCGGTACAAAAGCATTTGCCGCAGTCCCTGCCTGGCTACCCGAATCAATAATACCCTTTGGTTTTACCGTCATTGCCCTGCGCTATACCTTGCAGGTAATGGAAGCAGTCATTGATTTACTAAAAGGGGCTAACAAACAGTGATAATCGCTTTAGTACTGCTTCTGCTAGCATTACTGGGTGCTCCGCTGTTCAGCATCATCGGTGCTGGCGCTCTGTGGGGCTTTCACAGTGAAGGGATCGACCTGCAGGTAGTAACCATAGAAATATATCGTCTGGCAGAGATGCCGATACTGCTGGCAATCCCGTTATTCACCTTTGCCGGTTATGTGCTTGGTGAGAGCCAGGCACCAGCCCGAATGGTGCGCATGGCACATGCCCTTCTTGGCTGGATGCCTGGCGGCCTGGCAATCGTGGCCCTAACAGCCTGTGCATTTTTTACTGCCTTTACCGGCGCATCAGGAGTTACCATCGTAGCCCTGGGAGCACTACTCTACCCTGCATTGCAGCAGGCGGCATATCCAGAACGATTCAATCTTGGCCTGATTACCACATCTGGAAGTTTAGGCCTCCTGTTTGCTCCCTCTCTACCATTGATTCTTTATGGTGTAATAGCGCAGCAGTCTTCCCTGCATACACCAGTTAATATAGATGATCTGTTTCTGGCAGGTATCCTGCCGGGTTTGTTGATGATGGTATTGCTGGCAGCCTGGAGTATGTGGAAACAGCCCAAAGGACAGCTGACAACGAGTTTCGATAGCAAGGAGATCCTGTCTGCCATACGGGAGTCCATCTGGGAAATTCCCCTGCCTTTCCTCGTTCTGGGTGGTATTTATGGTGGCTATTTTGCCGTTTCTGAAGCTGCTGCAGTGACTGCGGTCTATGTTCTTGTGGTTGAAGTTTTCATTAAACGTGAGGTCAAATTTCGCGAATTACCAGAGATTATTCGTGAATCTATGGTGCTGGTGGGAGCTATCATCCTGATACTGGGTGTTTCACTGGCATCTACCAACTATATGGTGGATGCTGAAGTTCCAACAAAAATATTTGAAAGTATACGCTCATTCATCGAAAACAAGTGGACTTTTTTGATTGCACTTAATGTGTTCCTGCTGGGACTGGGCATGATGCTGGATATTTTTTCTGCGCTGATCATTATCGTTCCGATCATATTACCAATTGCCGCAGGCTATGGCATTCACCCTGTTCACCTCGGTATTATTTTTCTTGCTAACATGCAGCTTGGTTATTTCACACCACCAGTAGGGATGAATTTATTCATTGCAAGTTTTCGTTTCAACAAGCCTGTAATGGAACTATACATCGCTACACTGCCGTTCTTTTTCATTCTACTGTTCGCTGTGCTGCTCATCACCTACTGGCCTTCGTTAAGCCTGGTCTTCCTGACGCCTTAGTTCAGGTAATTTCATAGGCAAGCACCAGAGCATCTTCACGGCCATTGTTTGATGGATAATAATCTCTGCGTATTCCTATTTCATTAAAACCAAGTTTGTCATATAAATGGATTGCCGCTTTATTTGACATTCGCACCTCAAGAAAAATAGATCCGATATCATTCTGCCTGGCCTGATTCATCAAATACTGAACCATCATTTTTCCCACACCACGGCCTCTATCTTGCTTTCGTACACAAAGGTTCAGTAAATGACATTCATCAATAACGAACTGAGAAACTGTATAAGCCAGTATTTGTTTATTATTAATATAAAGCGTGGATAGATACTGGTTTTTCAGACAATCGTCGAATATACCTTCAGTCCAGGGGAATTCATATGACTGGTTTTCTATAGCCATCACTTCTGGCAGATCAATATGCTGCATTGGGCGCATGCACGAAGAATTATTTCCCTGCTTCAACTGTCTGCTTTCTCCAGCAACTGGTGGACTTTGCACAGATCATCCCAGCACTGTGCTTTCTGCATCGGGTTTCGTAACAGACTGGCTGGATGATAGGTTACAACGACCGGAATATCTGTTGCGGGTAGAACATTTATAGTTTCCCTCATTTTATAAACCGGGGCCTCCGTCAGCAGCAGACGATGGGCAGCAAAACGACCGAGAGCGAGAATGACTTTTGGATTTATAATCTCGATTTGCGCGTTGAGAAAGGGTGCACAGGACTCAACTTCATTCGACTGCGGATCGCGATTATTGGGTGGTCGACACTTGAGGACGTTACAAATATAAACCTGCTCACGCGTAAAACCTATAGCAAATAACATGGCATCCAGCAGTTTTCCTGCCTTGCCAACAAACGGTAATCCTTGTCGGTCTTCCTCAGCACCCGGTGCTTCACCAATTAATAACAGATCAGCATTGGCATTTCCTGAACCAAATACTGTTTGTGTACGGCTTTGAGACAAGCCGCAGCGCTGACAGGACTGTACTTCATTCTGCAGACTGCTTAATGCAGATAGAGCATCATTAGAAGGATCAACTGCTGGTAAATTGACTGTTTTTCCGGCTTTATCGCGGAGTAGCCAGACATCAATACCCATATCGGCAAGGATACGTCTTTGCTGATCAGTCTGTGTCGACATCACATCATTGCTCAGATTGGCGGCTGACTGGATTGTGGATGGGCACGCTGCAGGTCAACCTCCATCTTGTTCATGGCATTCAGATAGGCTTTGGCGGAAGCAATGACGATATCGGTATCGGCTCCTGTGCCATTGACGATGCGAGTATCTTTCTCGATACGTACGGTGACTTCCCCCTGTGAATCAGTGCCAGTAGTAATATTGTTGACTGAATAAAGCAACAATTTACAGCCACAGTTAATAATGGCTTCAATGGCCTTGAAGGCAGCATCGACAGGACCGCCACCCGGCATTGAAGCAGACATGTCCTTGCCGTTTATATTCAGCGTGACGTCAGCTACAGGCGTTTCGCCAGTTTCTGAGCAGACTTTCAGGGTAACCAGCTTGACAGTTTCGTTATATTGTTCCGTCGCCTCTTCAGTTACCAATGCCTGCAGATCTTCATCAAAGATTTCGTGTTTCTTGTCCGCGAGTTCCTTGAATCGGGCGAACGCAGAGTTAAGTGCCGTCTCCGTTTCAATCTCAATGCCAAGTTCTTTTAAGCGAGTGCGAAAGGCATTGCGGCCTGAGTGCTTGCCCAGCACCATACGGTTATGGGCCCAGCCAACATCTTCAGCACGCATGATCTCGTATGTCTCACGTTTCTTGATGACACCATCCTGATGGATGCCAGACTCGTGAGCAAATGCATTGGCCCCAACAATTGCCTTGTTTGGCTGCACGGCAAAGCCCGTGATATTGGATACCAGACGACTGGTCGGCACAATCTGTGTTGTATCAATAGCCGTTGTACAATCAAAAATATCCTGACGCGTTTTCACTGCCATAACGACCTCTTCCAGTGCTGCATTTCCTGCCCGCTCTCCAAGGCCATTTATTGTACATTCAACCTGACGAGCACCATTAATCACTGCACTCAATGAATTCGCTACGGCCATACCGAGATCGTTGTGGCAATGGACAGAAAAAATGGCCTTATCAGAATTAGGAATACGCTGGCGTAAATTTGCAATGAGCTTGCCAAACTGTCCCGGCAAGTTATATCCGACGGTGTCCGGAATGTTGATTGTGCTGGCACCGGCGTCGATGACCGCTTCGATCACCTGGCACAGAAAGTCTTCATCTGAACGCCCTGCATCTTCGGGTGAAAACTCAACATCGTCTGTAAATTGACGGGCATACTTTACTGCCCAGACTGCGCGTTCAAGCACCTGCTCGGGCGTCATATGTAATTTTTCCTGCATATGTATCGGCGAAGTGGCAATAAACGTATGGATACGGTTCATTTGTGCAGGTTTTATGGCATCAGCCGTTGCCTGGATATCACTTTCAATTGCTCTGGCCAGACCACACACCCGGCTTTCTTTCACCACCGATGCTACCGCATGAACACTTTCAAAATCACCACGGCTTGCTGCCGGAAAACCCGCTTCAATAACATCCACCCTCATACGCTCGAGGCTGCGTGCAATGCGCACTTTCTCATCACGCGTCATCGATGCGCCAGGGCTTTGTTCACCGTCACGTAAGGTTGTATCAAAAATAATCAAGGAATCACTCATGTTTGTATCCTGAATTGCTTGCGGCATCTGCTTAGTATCTACAGAGCCAAGATTAACATGCACTCCATGTAAAAATGGAGAAAAAAAGTATCAATATGTGAGTAGAGTATATGCGCTGGACTAGCGCAGCAGCAGAGTGCTGAGGAGAGCGAAACAGGCAAGCATAGACTGCGTGGCAACGGGCGTTGCTGAATTGTATGGCGCGGCTTTAATTATGTATACCTGTAACATGATTTAACTATGGCATAGTCCATAATTACATTGCAACAGCTGATTTAAAATAAATTGATCTTTCGTCTCTGATATTTAGCGCTGGAATCTGGGTTTTTATTCTTCATCAGTTTCCTGTTGATGATCATCTATTTTGTTTTTTCTATGCATCAATGCCGACACCGGCCCCGAAAGAAGATAGATAGTAAAACCGGCAAATAATACCCTGGGTGGATCATAAACAATTACAACCAGCGCGATGACAATTCCAAGGAGTACGACAAAGGGAACATGGCTCTTAAGATCGAAATCTTTGAAACTACGGAATGGAACATTGCTCACCATTAAAATACCGGCTGTGAGTGTTAGAAAGAGCGTAACTAAGCTGAAATCAGTACCCGCCATGCCATAATCGTTGACCACCCAGATAAATGCAGCAAGGATACCTGCTGCAGAGGGGCTGGGTAACCCCTGGAAGTAAGATTTTTCATCTGCTGCATGGGTATTAAAACGTGCCAATCTGAGCGCAGTAGCCGCTGCATAGATAAAAGCAGCCAGCCAGCCTATTTTTCCCATTGAGAACAGTGACCATTCATAGACTACCAGTGCAGGAGCCAGGCCGAATGAAACCATATCTGACAGGCTGTCATACTGGATGCCAAATTCGCTGGTAGTGTTGGTCATACGAGCGACTCGGCCGTCCAGTCCATCGAGGACCATGGCAATGAAAATCAATATTGCCGCCACCTCAAAATTTCCTTTGGTTGCCTGCACGATCGCAGAGAAGCCTGAAAAAAGCGCCCCTGTAGTCAGCAGATTGGGCAGAATATAGATGCCCTTGCGGATTGATTTATCTGGTTTTTCAGTCATTGGTTACAGCACATGTGGAATTAATATATGCCGTATTATACATCCTCAGGGTCTAAATCAGTATTTCCCAGCAATTTCTGAAACTGTTGTTCATTAATAATTTCTATTCCCAGCTTCGTGGCCCTGTCAGCCTTGGAGCCAGGTTTGTCACCTGCAACGACGAAATCCGTGTTAGCAGATACACTGCCACTGACCTTTGCCCCCAGCGCCACTAGCGCAGCTTTAGCTTCGTTTCGTGACATTGTTGCCAATGTGCCAGTAAGCACGAAGGTCTTACCAGTTAATTCAGTGCTGTGCTGATCCCCTTTATTTATGTCGGGCCAGTGAACTCCTGCATGTACTAGATTCTCAATTATCTCGCGATTATGTGCCTGTCTGAAAAAAACCATAACGTCCTGGGCGACAACAGGACCAATATCTTCCAGCGATTGCAATTCCTCTGATGTAGCTGATTCTATGGCTTCGAGAGTCGTAAAATGATTCGCCAGAATTCTAGCCGTCGTTTCGCCTACCTGTGGAATGCCAAGTGCATAAAGGAACCGGGGCAAGGTCGTTTGCTTGCTCTTCTCAATCGCAGCGAGCAAATTTGTGGCGGATTTCTCGGCCATTCTTTCCAGCTTCAGCAACTGGTCAAACTGAAGCTGGTAAATATCTCCAACATCATGAATTAGGCCTTTATCAACCAGTAGTTCGACAAGCTTTTCACCCAGTCCTTCAATATCCATGGCATTGCGTGAAACAAAATGTATGATCGTCTGTTTACGTTGAGCATCGCAAAAAAGACCGCCGGAACAACGAGCTACGATACCGCCATCATCGATGACAACATCAGATCCGCAAACGGGACATACCGCGGGAAAGTCAAAAACAACTGCATTCTCTGGTCTTTTGTCCAGTACAACACCCGTTACCTGAGGAATAACATCCCCTGCTCTTCGGACTGTAACGGTGTCACCAATACGAATATCCAGCCGTTTAATTTCTGCCGCATTATGTAGAGTGGCATTATTGACCGTTACACCACCGACAAAAACAGGCTGAAGACGTGCGACTGGTGTCAGTGCTCCGGTACGTCCGACCTGTACATCAATGTCCTGCAGCACTGTCAGTTCTTCCTGTGCAGGGAATTTATGTGCAACCGCCCAGCGCGGCGCGCGGGAGACAAAGCCAAGGGCTTGCTGCTGTTTTATGGAATTTACCTTATATACGACTCCATCTATTTCATACGGTAACATATCTCGTTTGTTAGCAATTTCCTGCATATAAGCAAGGCAGGCATCTATACCTTTTACTACATCAATTTCGGGACACACTCTGAGTCCCATAGTTCTTAATACTGCCAGTCTTCCTGACTGGGTATCGGGTAGTTCAATCCCATCTACCTTACCTACCGCATAGAAAAATATATTCAGCGGTCTGGATGCTGTTACCTTTGGATCAAGCTGGCGTAAACTGCCTGCAGCCGCATTGCGGGGATTAGCGAATGGCTTTTTGCCTTCTTTCTGCTGAAGCCTATTCAACCGTTCAAAACCGGCCTTTGGCATATAAACCTCACCACGGACTTCCAGTATTGCAGGTGGGCTATCACTTAGCAGGCGCAATGGTATGCTATCAATTGTACGAATATTCTGGGTAACGTCCTCGCCGGTTTCTCCATCACCTCGAGTCGCTGCACGTATCAGCGCCCCCTGCTGAAACAGCAGACTGACGGCGAGACCATCGAGTTTCGGCTCAACGTTATACTCGATTTTCGCGTCTACTTTACCTGGTTCAAGCTTTTGCCTGATTCGTGTGTCAAATGCCCTGGCTTCATCATCATGCATTGCATTCGCCAGTGATAGCATAGGTATCTCATGCTGTACTGATTCGAAATGAGACAGTGGTTTATCTCCAACGCGCTGCGTTGGTGAGTCTGGAGTTAGATATTGTGGGTATTTCTGTTCGAGAGCTGACAGCTGACGGAACAGTCGATCGTACTCTGCATCCGGGACCAGAGGGTCATCCAGCACATAATAGTGATAATTATATTCCTGTAGCCGTCGCTTTAGTTGCTCAACCTGCTCAGCAATATTCACCGGGTCCGTTAAGCCCTGCAGGGCACCTCTATTAAATCAGGATATATCAGATTGACAATAGAAATTTCCATATCAAGGCAGCAATTGAACATTCGCAAAAATTATTAACATAGATATACAGGTTTTGAATTTGGCATTAATATTCATCATTTCAGATAGATGCACCATCGATCAGAAAAGACGATGTGCCAGCTCACTTCCCGCTGGAATTTCCTTTGCATCCATTTGACTTGCCATTTTCATAACCGACTTTGTCTGGCTGATAATCATAGTTTCGCTGATTGGGCGGTTTTCCTGATCGACGAGGATACCGTTAAGTCGTGATGCAAGGGATTTGGCTGTCTTGACCATATCAGTATAGACCTCAACAGGTTTGGATACTGCAGTCAGTCGCATAAACAATGTTAATCCGCTGGTATGTATTGTATTATCATCTTTTGGCAGTTCACCCGGCTTGAACATATTTGCCATACTGAACAGGACATCAGCCTGATTTTCAGCAGTTTTGCGAATACGGTGGTAAATATTGTCCTTACCATAGGCCAGTCCGAGTTTCTCTGCTTCACGGTGTATGGCTGTTATTGTCAGACCTCGTTCACTGCGCGCAACAATACTTACGACCAATATGACATCCAGTTCTTTCCTGAATCTGTCCAGGTCCTGCGCGGTCGCCAGTGCCTCATCGAAATCCATGGAAAATACGACTGGTCGATCTAGCTCTTCAGCCACTTCAAGGCTCATCTGTGAGAATCGATGAAGCTCAGATTCAGATACCGGGCCGTTTGCATCAGCCAGTTGTATGGTCAGGCAAATATCTCTGTATTCTGAACTCATGTCTTCAGTTTCAAGGTCACACCATAGACCATTAGCGATATTGAAGCCAAAAATACCATTTCGTTTTTCCATCGTGTATTCATGCTGGCGATAGACACCCAATGCCTGATCTCTTGTAATTGTTTCTGCACCACGAATCAGCGCAACATATTCAAGCGCTTTTTGAGGCCCCTTATCTTCCTGTTTAGCCGATGGTTGTAAATCAAGCTGCAGTGTTGAGGCATTATCCGGTTCCTCTTCCCTGATTAAAGGTGCCGGTGACACTTCCGGATCTTTTCTATAATCAACTTTAACAGGCTCCTCCACCTGTGGAGTAATTTCTTCCTTCGCAACAGTCGCACGTGGTGTTTGTGGCCCCTTCCTTGGTTCGAACAGGGGATCCACTTCATCATTGTCACTGCGACCATATCGATGCAAATTCCTCGGTAATTTATAGGGTTTTTGCTGTGACCGGTGAAATGAGATAAATGCGATGAAAGCGATAACTATCATCCCAATAATAAACAAGGCTGTGCGTAATTCCATTATCCAACCACCAACTTCTCTGCATCGTTGAGGTTAACACTAACAACCCGGGATACACCGGCTTCAGCCATGGTGATACCAAGCAAGGTTCCAGCTGACTCCATTGTAACCTTATTATGAGTAATAAAAATTAGCTGAGTATGATCTGCCATAGACTTTAGCGTATCACAGTATCGTGAAACATTTGCCTCATCCAGTGGTGCATCCACTTCATCTAGTAAGCAGAACGGCGCCGGGTTGAGTTCAAATATAGCAAATAGCATAGCAACAGCGGTAAGTGCTTTTTCGCCACCGGATAACAGATGAATAGTACTATTCCGTTTACCAGGTGGACGCGCCATAACTGTTACACCAGCATCGAGTAGATCATCACCGGTAAGCTCCAGATAGGCATGACCGCCACCGAACAGTTTCGGGAAGAAACGCTGGAAACCGTCATTGATAAGATCAAAGGTTTCCTTAAAACGAGTACGTGTCTCGCGGTCGATCTTGCCCATTACCCCTTCCAGCGTCGACAGTGCTTCTGACAGATCTGAATGCTGTTTATCAAGATAATCCTTGCGCTCGGATTGCTCTTCGTATTCCTCTATCGCCATCAGATTGACAGCACCCAGTCGGGTAATTTTACGGGTAATCGTTTCCAGTTTTTCTTCCCAGACAGCGTAGTCAGCATCATCCGGCAGATCAGACAGTATTATTTCCGCCCTAAGCTCCAGCTCATCGAGTTTTTCCTCCAGCGTCTGCCGGCGTACAAACTGCTCCTGTCGCTTCATTTTTTCCTGCTCCAGGGATTCTCTCAATGACTGACAGGCTCGTTCTTCGTTATGCCTTTGTATCTCGAGTTCACGAGTTTTGTGATCTATACTACTGGTTTGCTCGCGTAATTGCTTGAGGACGGTTTCTTCCTCTACTTTTTTCTGCAGCAGGCCGGCCAGTTCCTGTTGCATTTCCAGCTCAGGTTTTTCTCCGTCAGCCAGCACCTCGCCAAGATCACTTTCACGCTGCTTCAGCAGTTCAATCTGCTGCTGACTGCGTCGTACGCTTTCCTGCAGGGATCGGCAACTGACTTCCCATTCCTGTCGTTCAAGTTGTAAGTGGTGCAATGCCTCATTTGCATTACGTGCTTCCTGTCGTTCCCTATCGAGAGTGGATTGCAACTGTTGCCTTGCGGAGAGTAGTTTTTCACGCTGCAGCTCTATCTCATCCGCATTGCGTCTTGCATCACGCAATAAACTGTTTGATGAGGTTAGCTCGGACTGATCACTAAGTACCTGTTCATCAATCTCTTTTAGCTCACTCTCTACCTGTGTCAATCGTGTGCGAATCTGATCCAGCTGAGCCTCAAGCCGGTGCAGCTGTGCATTATCTTCATTGGTCTTCGCCGTTTCGCGGTTTAACTGTGCGCGCTTTTCTCTACGCAAATTGTCTTTTTCCGACAGCTGTTTCTGAAGAACATTGAAGCGTGCGGCCAGTTCTTCGACCTGTGTTCTAGATATTTCTTTCTGCTCAGTCAGTTTTTTAATTTCGGCCTGTCGTGCCATCACCCCAGCCTCGTCATCCTGGCCGCCAGCCAGTGACAGCCAGTCATGTCCAACCAGCGTGCCATCGCGAGTCACGATCACTGCCTCAGTAGTCAGCTTTGATCGCTTCGAAATAGCTTCTGCGACATCTTCAGCGATGTAAATATTCGCCAGACGTGCATTCAGATCTACGCCACTAGCAGTTATGCGAGAGGCCAGAAGTGTCTGCGCCGGCGCATGACCACTAACAGCTCGTTCAAAAAATGTAGCGCCTTTACCTGCGAGACTGGAAAGCTGATCGACAGGCAAACTTTGACCATTCAGACAGACCGCTTTAAGGGCACTGCCAAGTACCCGGTCAACGGCAATTTCCCAGCCCTCGTCTACCTTTATGGAATTCGCCAGTCTCTGGGTTTCTGCCAGGCCGACCTGCATAAGCCATTGCGGCAAGGTCTGATCATCCCTGTCTAGCGCCGCATCCTGAAGCTCGCGCAGGGTTTCCAGGCGAGAGGTGCTATGCTGTTGTTCGACCTTTGCTTCATTCAGGGATCTACTAGTCTGCTCGATTTGCTCACGACCGGCCCTGATTTCTGCATCCAGCCTGTCAATGGTCTCACTCAGTTCACTGCACACAACCAGTCGTTTTTCCAGCTGCAGACGCAGATCGACAGTGCTGTCCTGTTCGATATTGTCGGACAGTCGCTGCTTTTCTTCGTCGAGACGCTTTTTTCTCTGTTGTAATTGCTGCAGATGATCATTGATTTGCTTGATACGGGCATTCTGCACTTCTTTTTCACGGACGGGTTGTGCCGCCTGGCTTGAAAATGCATCCCAGCGTTGCTGCCAGTCACTCATTGCAGTTTCCGCCTGAGCCAGAGTAACCGCTGTCTGTTCACTCCTTTTCTGTATCTCTGCTTGGGTAGCTTCAGTCTGCACTAGTTTTTCTCTAAGCGCCTTCTCCTGATCGCTATCAGAGACAAAGTTTTTCTGCGCTTCTTCAATACTGCTGGCTAATTGTTTTTTCTCGCGAAGTTTATCCTGGTAACTGTCACGTGCATGCTGAATAGCTTGCTCCAGGCTGGTCACCTCAGCACCTGTTTGATAAAAATTACCCTGTGCCTGATTCAGTGATTCGTTTAAATCATGCAACTGCTGGCGTTTCTTCTCTATTTCAGATTCTGTTTGCCGTTGCCTGGCCAACTGGCCATCGAGCTCAGTCTGCCTTTTAGCAAGTTCGACTTCCTCGTGCTCTATCTGCTCGCTCAGACTCTTCCAGCGCAGGGTAAGTAATTCACCCTGCAGCTGGCGCTCATCCCGCTTGTGTTCCTTATAACGCCGTGCTGCACTGGCCTGTCTTTTCAGGCGTGCCAGCTGGGTTTCCAGTTCCGAGCGTATATCATCGACACGTAACAGATTTTCTCGAGTATGGCGTATACGATTCTCGGTTTCACGCCGGCGTTCCTTGTAGCGAGAAATACCGGCGGCTTCCTCTACGAAAACACGCAGTTCTTCGGGCCGGGATTCGATTACGCGCGTCACCATCCCCTGTTCGATGATCGAATAGGCCCGTGGGCCGAGACCAGTCCCGAGAAAAATACTGGTAATATCCTTCTTACGACATCGGGTACGGTTAAGAAAATAGTCGGACCGCCCGTCGCGTGTGAGTTCCCTGCGGATGGCAATTTCCGAGTATCTTGCATAGTCACCCGGTGCTTTCTTGCCGACTGTATTATCAAAAATCAGTTCGACAAATGCCTTGCCTACCGGTTTGCGTGCCTGGGAACCGCTGAAAATAACGTCCTCCATGTTCTGGCCACGAAGATGCTTGGCGGACGATTCCCCCATTACCCAGCGCACCGCGTCAATAATATTCGATTTACCACAGCCGTTGGGTCCAACGACGCCAGTCAGGAGATGGGGGAATTCTACAGATGTTGGGTCAACGAAGGACTTGAAGCCTGCGAGTTTAATCTTCTTTAGACGCATTCCGTTCCATGTGTCATTGTAAATCGGCTAGAATTCCAGCCTGAATTGAATAATTTAATATTTATTGGAAACCCGTTCATGTCAACCGAACCAAGTAAAGTACTCGATATTTTTGATAACCCCAATCCGGACCGTGATTATAACATCAGCATACGAATGCCTGAGTTCACCTGTCTATGCCCGAAAACCGGTCAGCCAGATTTTGCCACACTATATCTGGACTACATACCGGACAGACTCTGTGTCGAACTCAAATCATTAAAACTTTATATCTGGTCTTATCGTAATGAAGGTGCCTTTCACGAAGCCGTCACTAACGCCATCCTTGATGACCTGGTAGCGGCAACCTCGCCTCGTTACCTGAGACTGTGCGCCCGCTTTTATGTACGAGGTGGCATCTACACCACCGTCACTGCACAGTATTCTAAACCAGACTGGCAAGGAACCATACCCTCTGAACCACAATTCAGCGACTGATTTTAGGGTATTTTGTGAGTGACAGATAGTTACCTGGGCATCGATGTCGGCACATCCGGAGTCAGGGCCATTCTGATTGATGCTTACGGTGAGATTCTGTCAACATCCAGGGCTCCCCTTGCTGCCAGTTTCGAAAAAGACAATATGCTATGCCAGCAACCCGCGGACTGGTGGCAGGCGGTGCTTACTTGCCTGCAACACATCAGTGCAAAATGTGATCTATCGAGCCTGCAGGCAATAGCCATAGATGGCACCTCAGGAACGACTCTGCTGACCGATGGCCACAATACACCAATCAGCCCGGCACTGATGTATAACGATGTTCGTCCCGCCGAATTTGTCAGTCAATTGTGCAAACAGACACCACCCGTACCTGCCTGCAGTCGTAGCGGCGGACTGGCCAAGGCTGCCTGGCTGTGTCAGGGCTTGTCATTTACAACAGAGTTCCATATCCAGCAGCAGGCAGACTGGATACTCTCGCAGTTCAGTGGTAAACCCGGCATAAGCGACTGGAATAATGTACTGAAAATGGGCTTTGACGTCGAGCAGCTGGCATGGCCGGAGTGGCTGAAAATGATAGACCTCGGTAAAGGACGATTGCCAGACGCCTACCCTCCAGGCAAACGAGTGGCAACAATATCGGCAGATATCGCCAAACAAACCGGATTACCAGAGACTACCCAACTCCATGCAGGGACAACTGATAGTATCGCTGCCTTCATTGCCAGCGGCGCATCCCAACCTGGTGATGCCGTCACCTCGCTGGGCTCTACACTGGTACTCAAGCTCTGCACCCGTATACCTATCGTGTCAGAAAATCATGGGATATATAGTCATCGCCTCGATGAAAAACGCTGGCTGGCTGGTGGGGCATCGAATTCAGGCGGCTCGGTACTAAAAAATCTGTTTTCAGACAATGAACTGGTAACTTTGTCAGAACAAATGCTGCCGGAGCAGGATACCGGTTTTGATTACTATCCACTACCCTCTACGGGTGAACGATTTCCGATTCCTGATGCAGATAAAAAGCCCGTGATGTATCCAGTGCCTGAGAATCGAGCAATATATTTACAGGCAATATTTGAAGGAATCGCACGAATAGAAAAACACGGTTATGATCTGCTCGAGGAACTGGGAGCCGAAACAGTACAATCAATTAGGACTGCTGGCGGTGGTGCGGTAAATGCGGCCTGGACCAGCATCAGAAAGCGGATCGTGAAACGTCCGTTGCTGCAGGCAGATCATACAGAAGCCGCCTACGGCAGCGCACTTCTTGCCGCTGGCAGGTTATAATCCCGCACTTATCAGGTAGATGAATCGGTTTAAAATATGAAAGGCAACCTCTTTACTGGCGCAGGCTATTTCACCAAAGGCCTGTCACTGATATGGAAACCCGGTATCCGCTCATTTACGCTATGGCCAATACTTATCACTCTTGTTGTATTCATCGTACTGGCCAGTGCAGGTGTTAGTTATTTTGAATTTATAATGGAACGTTTTCTGCCATCTGATAACAACTGGTGGACTACCGGGCTTCGTTACATAATCTGGCCACTACTGGCAATCAGTTTCATTCTTATCTGGTATTTCACCTTCACCATCATCGCTAACCTCATTGGTGCTCCCTTCAATGGTTTTCTCGCCGAGAGAGTTGAAGCTCAACTTAAAGGCAATGCCTATCAACCCTTTGAAAGTAGCAGTTTCATCAAGGAAATTGTTCCGTCATTGTTAAACGAGCTAGGAAAAATTACCTATTTTCTACTCTGGGCGATCCCATTGTTGATTTTGTTTGTTATACCAGTGTTAAACCTGTCCGCACCTTTTCTCTGGGCATTTTTCATGACCTGGATGCTGGCACTGGAGTATGCTGACTACCCGATGGACAACCATGGAGTGCGATTTAAGGAAGTTCGCACAAGATTACGCCAGCGGCGACTGACCAGTATGGGATTCGGGGGTATGGCGACACTTTGCTCATTCGTGCCTTTACTTAACCTGCTTGTCATGCCGGCAGCTGTGGCCGGAGCAACCTTATATTGGGTGCAGGAACTGGAAACGGACACGGACACCTGAATGTGTCACGCGTGCCTGGTTAATAGTTTATCCAGCTGGTTTGCAAAAGATTGCCGATCACTTTTACTTAAGGCTGCTGGACCACCTGTATTGACTCCACTCGCTCGTAATGTATCCATGAAGTCTCTCATGTTCAGACGGCTTCGTATATTTTCGACAGTATAAAGCTCACCGCGTGGATTGAGAGCATGTGCTCCTTTCTCGATCACTTCTGCTGCCAGCGGTATGTCGCTGGTAATAACGAGATCGCCAGCCTCAAGCCTTTTTACGATCTCATTGTCAGCAACATCAAATCCAGTTGTTACCTGAAGAAAGTTTATATTTTGTAATTGCGGAATTTGCAAAGTATGATTGGCGACAAGTGTTAATTGAATACCGATCCGCTGCGCCGCTCTAAACAAAATTTCCTTGATTGCAACAGGGCATGCATCTGCATCCACCCAAATTTTCATTTCAATTTTATCCTTTTAATTTAATAAGATAAATACGGCTTTTAAAGCTAAATAGAGCAATACAGACCATTTGCACGTAGTCCAGTAATAACGGCCACTAGCTCTGTCTTATTACTTAATAACACGACATTTGTCAGGATCCCTTTTGTATCTGGTTCAAGCGAAGCAGCTGCGATGACATTCTTAATTGATATGCTTCATTCATCCAGTTCTTCAATTCGCAGAAAAGAAGATCTCGGCATAATAAGACCTTGTCCTGGTCCGACTGTCATCGGTGTCGGTCATTATCGCCACGGAATCAATACTGGAAATCTCTTTGCCAAACACCTTTTTCAGGTCTTCATAGACATTACGCTTTTCTGTGTACCAGGTGCCAGTGACATCATCAGAAGATCTTAATGCTAACATCTTTACAGAATCTCCGGCATAGGCATTATTCCAGACACTACCTTTTACTGCTTGGTTAGCCCACACATAACTTAGTGCCATACTTTTCCAGAACAATAAACCGCCATCAATAACCACATAAATGCGAGCTGCATAATCATCACCCCCCTTACTCCTTTCATCCCCGCTATCAATTTTGTTTTCAATTCGCCAGCGCCAGTTCAGGTAGGGGTATTCTTGTAGTTTGATTTTAATATTTTTATATATGCCTGAAGCACTGCGCTGGCTGTCTGCTTGCAGAACCTGTTCTCCATCAAGCTCCAGAATTTTATATGATGTTTTGCCTTTGAAACTCTTTTCTTTCCAGTCGGCTAGCCCCATTTCCCCGAATCTGGAGATCAGCTGCGGACCAGGTGTGTCAGAAAACACTTCAATGGAGCACAAGGCTAATATAAAAAACATCAGACATATTAGAAAAAATTTTCGAGAATGAACTACCACGAGCTTGTGGTTGCCTGTTCCCAACGCGCCTGCCATGATGCTGGAATTGTGGATTCTGTTAAAAGACAGTTAGCAGATATTGTCGGATAAAGTTCACTATAGGATTTGACAGTTGTGCCATTGACACGACGATTAATATGTCTGGGTTCAAGTTGATCAAGTCGCTCTAGTCCAGCCACAGCGATAAGCTCAACCAGATGCTTAATTACCGAGGCATGGTATTTTGCTACACGTATTGACTTGTGTTCGACATCCAGAGCCTTGAAACGAACAGGATTTTGCGTCGCGATGCCTGTTGGGCAGTGATCGGTGTTGCATCTACGCGACTGGATACAACCCAGTGCAAACATCATCGCACGAGCAGAATTAATGGTATCAGCACCGAGTGCCATCATCCGTAACATATGAAATGCAGAGATGATCTTGCCAGAAGCAATAATTCTTATCTGATCTCTCAAACCCGCACCAATTAGCGCATTATTAACAAAGATAAGTGCATCACGCAGCGGCATACCAACAGAATTCGTCAACTCAATCGGTGCAGCGCCGGTTCCCCCCTCTCCACCATCTATAGTGATAAAGTCAGGTTGAATTCCCGTCTCCAACATAGCTTTCACTATAGACAGAAACTCGACTGTGTTGCCTATACACAGCTTGAAACCGACAGGCTTTGCCGCTGACAGTTCACGTAAACTTGCTACGAACTCAAGTAAACCTGTCGGATTTACGAAGGCACTATGCACCGCAGGTGAGACAACATCATATCCCATAGGCACATGCCTGATATCAGCTATTTCCTGTGTCAGTTTTGCTGCAGGCAGTATCCCACCATGACCGGGTTTCGCTCCCTGAGAAAGCTTGATTTCGATCATCTTCACTGCTTCATGGGCAGCATTGTCTGCAAATAAAGCGGCATCAAAATTAGCATTTTCATTCCTGCATCCAAAATAACCAGTACCGATCTGCCAGACAAGATCAGCACCTCCTGCAAGATGATAAGGGCTTATTCCGCCTTCACCGGTATTGTGGGAGAAACCACCAATTTTGGCTCCTTTATTGAGGGCGCTGATGGCATTTTTACTCAATGCACCATAACTCATAGCGGAGATATTAAGTGGCGATGATGCATAAGGCATCTTACAATCCGGCCCGCCGAAAATAATTCGCGGATTTCTGTCAGTTACCGGTTTCGGATTAAGTGAATGGTTGACCCATTCATAACCGTTGCGATAGACGTCAAATTGCGTACCGAATGGTCGGGTATCTGTATGCCCCTTGGCACGTTGATAGACAAGTGCCCTGAATTCTCTGTTTATAGGGGTTCCATTAATGTCAGATTCGACAAAATATTGCTGGATTTCTGATCGTATGGATTCAAACAGGTAGCGTCCATGGCCAATGACAGGATAAATCCTGAGTATTGTGTGGTGTTTCTGAATGATGTCATAAATACCAAGCAATATTAGCGGCAGAACAACAACGAAAAGCCAGTACAGCGGCGGCCAGAATTGAGCAACAGCGAAGACTAAAAGTGTCACAGTAATAGAAATCAGGACGAAACCTTCTCTTACTGTCATGTTTTCGCTTACCTTAAATAAAATTTATGTGAAATATGTAATATTTTTATATTTAGATCACTTTCTATTGTTGACCATCAACTGGCCTGGCTAGTTCCCTGAATATTTCTGATGATAGGCTGCAGGCTATAAGATACTGAGAATGAAACGCACAGAATAGACTAATTAAATATTGCAGAATGGCGCATATCAGCCATTAATTAACAGTCTGGGTAATGGAGAGCAGATTGGCGCGATTACAGATCGCTGCAATAACGTCTTTGTGTATAGTTTTTAGATGTTTACAGGGACTATAAAATAAAAAAGGCAGATTGACTCAAACCACCTTTTTTATTTTATATATGATCAGCTGCTGAGCGGGCAGACCTCAAGTGCTAACGCAGGAATCAGGCATACTCTGGGCCTAGACCCATGCCCCATAATATAACTGTCGTAGCAATCACACCAACCATAGTAACCAGGCCAACGGTCAATACACCACTAGCCAGGATAAAACCCTTCTCAGGCTCAATATTCAGTACGATGGGAATACCGGTGTACATCAGGTAAACGGTATAGCCCATTGCAACTATACCCACCAGCATAATTAGCCATGGGATTGGAAACAGCGCAATAAATCCTGACAGGAACAGTGGGGTAACGATTTGAGTTGCGACCAGTACCGCCTTCTCGATGCTAACTTCAGCATCAAATGTAGATGCCATCCAGTGAATTGATCGGCCCATGATGTAAATCGCCAGCAGGGAGAACAGATAAAAGCCAATGGCCATTGGTATTGTACTTGCTTCTGTAAGGCGGAAGGTTTTATCTCCAATACTCCAGCCCACCTTGGTAGCACCAATAAAGGCACAGATAGGAGGAATCGCAGCAAGTAACAAAACATGCTTTACATAACACTCGATCAAGTTGCATTTAGTATCCCGAACAACTTCCCACTCTTTTTTTGGATGGGTAAATACCCCTATAACGTGTTGTAACATTTTTAATTATCTCCTTAGGGAAACACCTTTCAGATATATCCTATCTGCATTTATCAGCAATTTTTATGTGGTAATTTATAGAAATAGTAAGGCAAATGCAAAGGCCACCCGTAAAATTTTATTAAAACTTGATAATTACTTTTTAATTGCTTCGATTGTGGCTGAAATTACATAGTCTTCCACTTTTACACCTGGCGCCCAGTCCCGGATAAACTCACGCGATTGCTCCAATGGCTGTATATTGATATTCGCGAAGCCGATGTCCCGTAGGATCTGTTGCAGAACGTCGATCGTTGCTGCACCGCCGATACAGGCAGAATGCAGGTATTGGTCATTACGCATCGATTCTGGTAATTCTATGGTTGCTACGACGTCAGAGATTGCCAGCCTGCCACCGCTTTTCAGAACACGGTGCATCTCCCTGAACACCTGATTCTTATCTGGAGAAAGATTGATTACACAATTGGAAATGATGACATCAATACTATTGTCAGCGACTGGTAGATGCTCAATTTCACCCAAACGGAACTCCACCTGCTTAAACAATCCCTTTTCTGCATTGGCTCTTGCTTTGCTTAACATGGTTGGCGTCATATCAACACCAATGACATGACCGGATTCGCCCACTTCCTGGGCGGCAAGAAAGGCATCAAAACCGCCTCCACTACCGAGATCAAGAACGGTCTCACCAGTCTTCAGGCTGGCAATCGCACGAGGATTACCACAGCCCAGTCCCATATCAGCCCCGTCCGGTACATTAATCCTGTCATCCTCTGAATAACCCAGCCGGGATGAGATGATGGTGTTAATCTTTTCATCATCCGATACTCCGCAACAGGAACTGGCTTCACCACAGCAAGCACCAGCAGTATTGGCCTCTGCAACTTCAGCATAGGCTTTTCTAACTGACTGGCGAATCTCATCATCTCGTTGCTGACTCATATTTTCTCCGATTATTCATGTTAATTTATAACTAAAATAGTCTACCTCTACCCCGTTCCTTTCTGTAGTCGCCAACGCCGTAAATCCTGTATACGATCTATATCCCAGAGTGGCTGTAACTCCCTGTACCTCGTGCCGCTGGCAATAATTTTCCGACGGCTAAGCTCTAAAACGTGATGACTACCCCAGGAAATGCCGCTGAACCAGCTTATTTGAACCTGCCTTGCTCCGATCAGCACGTAGCCACCATCCTCAGATGGCCCAAGCACTACATCCTGCCTTTGCTCAAGGATGTCAAGAGCAGATGCGAGATAGTCAGTCGTCATCACTGGACAATCAGTGCCGATCAACAAACAGTAAGCGTCATTATCGAGTGAGTGCTGTAAAGCATAAAACATTCTTTCACCGAGATCTTTGCCGCGCTGTAAATGGACAGTGATTCCATACTGCCTGACCAGTGCCTGAAACAGTGAGTGATTTTTATTGCCCAATACATGCAGTTCTACTTTTGCTAGATAACTATCACAAGCCATTTCCACTGTATTCTTCAACATATCAATGTGAATTTTTACTGCTTCATCATCACCGATACTGCTCGCGAGCCTGGTTTTAACTTTTCCCACCACAGGTTCTCTGGCAAAAATAATAATCTTCCCGACAGGGTACCGATAGTTAGGCTTAACCATAGTGCAAAGCAAGCTTGTCTGCGGGAACGCCAAAAAAGTAAGCCGCACGAAGTAGCCACATCAGAAAAATGGTTTTGGCAATACCATTTTGCTCCCATCGTCTACTCGATGTCATTAGCTTGTCGCGCAATGAGACAGGTGACTGGTATGCCTTCAGTTTTTTTGAAATCTCAATATCTTCCATTAACAATTGATCAGGAAAGCCGCCGACTTTCTCAAATAGTGGCCTGTTGATAAAAATCGCCTGGTCACCGGTGGCAATACCTGTAAGCCTTGAGCGCAGATTCATCATTTTTTCTACCATCCTCAATGACAATCTATTACCACTTAATCGAACATCAAATCGGCCCCAGGAAGATACCCCTTTTGTAAGCGCATTTATAATCAATGCATCTGAGTTTTCTGGCACACGGCAATCTGCATGGACAAACCACAGTATGTCTCCACTTGCTGCATAAGCACCGGCGTTCATTTGGCACGATCGCCCTGCTACAGTCTGAATAGTTTTGTCTGCTAGAGGGCTGGCAATCGCTACCGTTTCATCTTCACTTCCACCATCAACCACAATAAGTTCATGCCCTTTTTCACGGTAGTTCTGTAATGAGTGCAAAAGTCCACTTATATTCTCAACTTCATTGAGTGCAGGTATGATGATCGATATTTTTGTCTTCGGTGTTGCAACCTTCATCTTTTATCGCACCTACAGAGCTCCGCTGCAACTGCATCCCTGGCCTGCTGTGCAGCCATAACAGTGCTGTGCAGTCACGATAGGGTTTCCACTTAGTGTTTCGATGTCAATCTCGCTAATGTGTGACTTTTTTCGACCTGCTATGCGAATGGGTAATCCCAGCATCTGATTGAAATCACAATCGTAGACAAACCCCTGCCAGTCGACACTGATCAGAGAGCGGCACATCACGTCCTGAAGATTCGATGGCTGGTATGAGTCCTTAAGCAGCTGCATATAGTCATCGAACTGACCCTTTGATATCAGCATACTACCAAAGCGCATAATTGGCATGTTGACGAGTACAAAAAGCCTGTTGAATTGTACACCTTCGCGTTGCTGCAATTCCCGTTTGTAATCTGCTTCCAGTGACAACTGTGCGGGGGGCAGAGACGGGCCCTGCGGGTTGTACATCAGGTTTAGTGTCAGCGCGGTGTCATGTTTTCCATAACCGAGTGCATTAAGTTTACGCAGTGCGCTTATACTTGATTTATAAACACCCTTTCCACGCTGAGCCTCGACATTGTCTTTCAGATAACAGGGTAAAGAAGCGACAATTTCGACACTATTCAAAGCGAGAAAATCAGCGAGATCTTCCTGGCCTGGCTCATTCAATATTGTCAGATTACAGCGATCAATTACATGCACGCCCTGCTTTCTGGCGGCGCTCACCAGATAGCGGAAATTCTCATTCATTTCCGGTGCACCGCCAGTCAGATCGAGAGTTTTGATATTTGACTTCTGTAGAAAAACGATCAGATCGTCCACTGTTTTACGCTGCATTTGCTCCTTGCGATTAGGACCGGCATCAACATGGCAATGCTGGCAGCTCTGGTTACAGAGATAGCCGAGGTTTACCTGCAAGGTCTCAAGTTTTGCACGATAGATTGCAGGGAAATCAGTTTGTTCCAGTAATGGTAAGGTTGCTAACATTTTTTCACTTATAGAAATTTATTCAAGGTAATAGTTTGTTTATCCAGCGTACCAGTTTTCGGGTACGGCCGCTAAACAGCTTCTCACCATAATACCTGTTAACAGTTCTTCGACTAATCTGGGCCAATGTAGGATAGGCATGGATGGTGGCTGAAATATCAGCGATTTTCAGTCCAGTCTGCATGGCCAACACAATTTCATGAATCAGCTCACCTGCATGCGGTCCTAGTATTGTCGCACCAAGAATTTTTCCTCTGCGTGAGATCAACTTCATTTCACCAGTTGTCTCTACCTCAGTCAGGGCGCGATCTATATCCCGAAACGGAAAGCGCAGCACATCAACAGCTATGCCCCGCTCTTTTGCCTGTTGTTCGGTGATCCCTACCCGAGCCAGTTCCGGGTCACTATAGATTACCCACGGGACAACACGATAGTTGGTTTTCTTCGGATAACGGAATATAGCATTACTGATGACTATACCTGCCTGGTATTCTGCCATGTGGGTAAACTGGTAATGACCTGTCACATCACCACAGGCAAAGATATGCTTTGCTGAAGTGCGCAGACGACGGTCTACCTCGATACCTGTGTTGCTATATTCAACACCTGCCGTATCCAGTCCCATGCCATCTACATTCGGTTGTCTACCGACGGCAACCAGTAATGCATCAGCTGCAACGTTGATATTCCTGTCATTATCACAGTCACATTGAATAAGGTATTCATCGTCTGATTTACTGACATGCTCGGCCGATACCGAAGTCAGGACCTCTATGCCTTGCCTTTTCAATTCAACAACAAGCACATCGATGATGTCTTCATCCTCCCTGTGCAACAGATGTGGCAAACGTTCGATGATAGTCACCCTGCTGCCAAGTCGCGCAAAAGCCTGTGCCATTTCAACCCCAATTGCACCTCCTCCGAGCACCGCTAGCCGTGGGGGAAGCTTGCGCAGCGAAAAGACATTTTCATTGCTAAGATATGGCACTTCATCGAGTCCTGGTATCGGCGGAATGAAGGGACTGGAACCGCTGGCAATAACAAATCGACGGCCTTGAATGGCTTGTCCATTGACTTCAATAGTATGTGTGTCAGTGAAGCTTGCGTGACCAAACAGGACTTCTGCCCCATAACTTTCAAAACGCTCTGGATCGTCGTGCGGCTGGATCTGGTTAATGACTGACTGCACATGATCACTGACTCGAGCAAGATCAATCTCTGCTTCAACTGCTTTAAGGCCAAATTCACTTGCTCTACGTATCAGGGAGGCGACCTTCGCAGCATGAATCAGGGTTTTACTTGGAACGCAACCGGTGTGTAAACAGTCACCACCAAGCTTGTCACGTCGTTCGATCAGTGTCACTTTCAAACCAAGCTGTGCAGCAACACTGGTAACAATTAGTCCCCCTGTTCCACCACCGATTACTACCAGGTCACGTTTATCCATTTAGCCATTCTGCTTCTGGTTAATATAAGTCTATACGCTTTGAGAACACTTCATGATCAATAGGTTCCCTGCATTGATAATTTATTCGCTTAACTCTGCTTTCCCTGACCAGGTGATAACGCTATTTACTTCAATGGCAGAGGCACTTTTATGCTGGCTA
>JARFQE010000053.1 GCA_029287915.1 Arenicellales bacterium | reverse complement strand
GCCCACCACGGCAGGGATACCCAAACTGCGGGCAAGGATGGCAGAATGTGATATTGGGCCACCAAGGTTGGTCAGTATGCCACGGATGTGTCGTGGTTTCAGTGCAAGAGTGTCGGCAGGTGCCAGGTCACGGGATACAATGATCGGGTCGGAGAATTCGTTGGTAATTTCAGTACTACTTATCGGGTCAACACCCATCAGGTTTTTTTGAATACGATCAACTACCTGTCTGATATCGTCACTCTTGGTACGCAGATACTCATCCTCCATCGCTTCGAATACATCAATCAATGACTGGCTTTGTTTGGCAATGGCCTGTTCGGCGTTTATTTGCATGGATGTGACAAGCTCTTCTGGCTGCTGTGCCAGCATAGGATCATCCAGCATCATCAGGTGTGCCTCGATAAAACCGGTGGCTTCAGGTGGAGAGTCATCGGTAATCTGTTCCCGAATCTGGATCATCTGTCCACGAGTACAGGCTATAGCGGCACGAAGACGAGATACTTCATCATTGATATGCTTTTTCGGTATCAGGTACTCAGGGATATCAGATGATTCCTGGGGTAACAGGCATGCTGTACCTATGGCAATACCGTTGCCGATACCGGAACCATGCAGGGACAGCATTACTCGTCTTCTCCAAAACGGTTATTGATGAGATCGACAAGCGCTGCAGCCGCTTCTTTTTCATCCGCACCATCTACCTTCATCAACATTTCAGTCCCCTGAGAGGCTGCCAGCATCATTATGCCCATGATGCTCTTTCCGTTGACATTCTGTTCGCCGTAGGAAAGGTGAATATCACTGTCGAAGGACGAAGCCATTTTGACAAAGCTGGCAGCAGCCCGCGCATGCAGGCCTAGGCGATTGATAATATGGATTTGTTCAGTGATCAATGTTTGTTTCGATCTCCACAATTTTCATCCGGCGTATCACTAATAGTAGATATACCCATGACTCCTCCCTCTTCGGCATAGTGCGACAGTGTTACCAGGTCCTCGTCACGGTGGCTCAGTACCCGCAAGAGCATCGGCAGGTTGAGTCCACTTACCAGTGCAACCCGAGATTGCCCAGCAAATTTTCTGGCGATGTTGAAATGGGTGCAACCGTGCAGGTCGATAAGGATCAAACATTGTCTGCTTTTTTTCAGCTGTTCAATGGCCTGGTGTATTTGAGCCGGTAATGTATCGGCAGTATCAGGCTGATCATAGACGCTGATTACCTTTATCTGTTCAACAGACTGGTTCAATATATGCGTAGCTGCTGTTAATAGCTCGTGGCCAATGTTGCCATATGTCAGTAAAATGAGGCCCGTCATAGCAGATCTCGATGACGTAGCTGCACCGTTGAGCCATCGTCGGTTAATTTTTTTGCCAGTTGTTCTGCTACATATACAGAGCGGTGTCTGCCACCTGTACAGCCTATGGCAATGGTAATATAACTTCTATTCTCTGCTTTGTAGGCCGGCAACCACTCGGTCAGAAAAGCGAAAATATGATCAATCATTGCACTCGTCTCAGGTGTTGATTTGAGAAAGTTAATGACCCCCTGGTCAATACCCGTCTGCTCCCGTAACTCTTTTTCCCAGTAGGGATTCGGCAGGCATCGTACATCAAAGACAAAATCCGCGTCACTGGGATTGCCATGTTTATGTCCAAAGGAAACAATCTGCAGCATCATTGCTGCACCATCTCGTGCCCCCACTAGATTTCGAACCTGACTGCGCAGCTCATGAGGAGTGGTGTTGCTGGTATCAATTTCTATCCTGGCTCCCTGCGCCAGCGATGTAAGCAGTTGATGCTCCAGCCGAATGCCATCAATCAGTGATGTTGACATATCGGTCAGTGGATGGCGCCTGCGTGTTTCACTAAATCGCCTGACCAATGTCTTCTCATTAGCATAGAGATAGAGAATTCGAAATTCTATACCTAATTTTTTAAGGCTATCCAGACTGTCTGACAGCGTTTCCAGAAAATGACGGTTGCGGACATCTATACCTACAGCAGCACGGTTATCCGGGATGTCTATTAGACTGGATGCAAAATGTGGCAGTAGGTTGGCTGGAAGGTTATCGATACAATAATAACCAATATCCTCAAGTGCCTGCAGGGTAACAGTCTTACCTGATCCTGAGAGGCCGCTGACAATAGTGAGATCCATTAATGGTTTACCACAATTAAGTATTGTTAGATTCGCTTAGTTTGCTGAATTAATGGCATCTTGTTGTATTGTAATGAAATCCTCAACCGCATTATAACCGCGGGCAACAAGAATCTGGTTACGCACAGCGGCTTCGATCATGACGGATATGGTACGACCGGGAGTCACCGGGACGGTAACTTCAGGAATGTGTATTCCAAGGATTTCACAGGTGCTCTGTTTTTGATGTAGTCGATCCATGCTGCCGATTCGTTGTGGGTCCATGCGCTGGAGATTTACAATCAGTTCAATTCTTTTTGTCTGGCGCGTAGCAGCTTCACCAAACATTTCCCTAATATTCAGTATTCCAAGCCCCCTGACTTCAAGAAAGTGGCTGAACTTTGGATCACAGTAGCCTTCAAGATGTTCGGGTGAGGTGCGGCGTATAGTGATGGCATCATCTGCAACCAGATGATGACCTTTGGATATCAGTTCAAGCGCAAGCTCGCTTTTACCAATGCCGCTCTCGCCCGTCAGCAATACACCATGCCCCATTACCGAGAGCAGTACGCCATGCATGGACGATTTTGGTGATAGTGCACGAGCCAGATAGAACTGAAGATGATAAATGAGTTCAGGGGCTGGTAGCTGGCTTATTATCAATGGCATTCTGGCTTCATTAGCAATTTGCAGCAGGTTCTGTGGAACTTCCCTGCCATCACTGACGATTATCAGAGCGGTTCGTGGCTGATGAAAAATGCGAAAAATGGTGCTTGAAGAATGTTGATTATCAAGCTGATTCAGGTAGTCTAGTTCTTCTGGTCCTATAATCTGTACACGATTGGCATGCACAGTATTCAGATAACCGACCAGCGCCATGCCAGACCAGCGCGCATCGGGCGCTTCGAGATTGCGTTCACAACCGCTTTCTCCTGCCGCCCATTTTAACTTTAGTCTTTCGCTGTGGGACTCTATGACATTTCCAGCTGTCAGTGTTATCCCTTTTGCCATGTCAGTGCTGGACTACATTCTCAGTAGCGCTATCGAAGATATTTCGAATTATTGCTGGATCCGAAGTCTCCAGCAATTTCTGCCGCGTCTCTTGATCACGAAAAATACCGGCCAGACTTGCAAGTAGTTTCAAATGTTCTTCGGTGGCATCTTCAGGTACCAGTATGGCAAAGACCAGGTTAACAGGTAGATGATCTACTGCATCAAAATCCAGTGGGTTCTGCAGATGCAGAAAAATCCCATAGACATTGTTTAGTCCTGATACACGGCCATGGGGTAATGCGACGCCATGGCCGATACCGGTACTACCCAGGTTCTCGCGTTCAATCAGTGTGCTAAAAATCTGACCGGCCTCAACATTGGGTAATTGTGCTGCAAACAGGTTCGCAATCTCCTCCAGCAGCCTTTTTTTACTGGTGGTTTGATGACCAGTAACAATGTCTCCGCGATCAAGAATATCTCCTATATCAGGAGAATTCTGTTGTTTTCCTCCAGCTGAATCAGGATGCTGGTGGATGCTGGCGTGACTAATTGGCATGATTTATGAGATCGTATTTCTACGATAGTCCTTGATTTTTTCCTTGTGTTTGATGACCTGACGGTCCAGTTTGCTGGACAGTGAATCAATAGCTGCATACATATCATTATCTTCAGAATTTGCATGAATGGTCGCGCCACTGGCATTGATTGTCGCATCTGCTATCTGACGTGTTTTTTCAACTGATAACACTACATGAGTAGTGGTGACGTGATCAAAATGGCGATGCACACGCTCCAGTTTTTCTGTGACATAGTCGTGGAGGGCATCGGTGACTTCAATGTGCTGACCAGTGATATTTAATTGCATAGTGAAAACTCCGTCAGATTGTTAGCGATTTTCGCATATTGGAAGGGGGAATATTCATCAACTCCCGGTATTTGGCGACTGTGCGCCGGGCAACACATATGCCTTGTTGTGATAATAACTCAGCTATACGGTTGTCACTTATCGGTTTGCCGACCGGTTCACTACTCACCAGTTTTCTGATCTGGGAACGAATCGCTGTGGCCGAACAGGTTCCGCCATCTGTGGTACTGACATGGCTGGAAAAGAAATACTTTAGTTCAAAAACTCCGGCAGGAGTTTGCATATATTTATTTGTCGTGACGCGCGAAATGGTCGATTCATGCAAATCCAGTGCTTCGGCAATATCATGTAACACCATGGGTTTCATTGCATCATCACCTTTTTCAAAAAATGCCTGCTGCCGTTTTATGATTTCATTGGCAACATTCATTAGTGTGTCATGTCTATTTTGCAGGCTTTTTATGTACCAGCGTGCCTCCTGCAGATTTTCTTTCAGGTAGCGATTATCTGTACTGTTATCTCCACGCCGGATCAGGCTCTGATAATAGCGATTTACCTCAAGTTTGGGCAATGCCTCTTCATTCAGGTGGGCGACCCATTTATTGTTGATTTTTTTTACTGTGATGTCAGGAATGATATAACGAGTCTCTGACGGAGTTATGATACTCCCGGGGCGAGGGTTCAGGCTCTGAATCAGGCTGATGGCTCCACTTAAAGCAGCAGGATTGCCCTTTAACACACGCTTAAGCTTCGCCAGATCCCTGTGGGCAACCAGATCAAGGTGTTTATCTACAATAGTCATTGCAGTTTCCAGGAATGGAGTGTCATCTGGCAAATGTCTAAGCTGTATTTGCAGGGAGTCGGCGACATCTTCGGCAGCGATGCCAATGGGATCGAAGCTCTGAATTTGATGCAGCATCGCGACGACTTCATCCCTGTCAATTTCGTTTGTTGCAGCCAGCGATTGCGTAATGTCATCAATTGACAGCGTCAGGTACCCGTCCTCATTGATGGCTTCAATAATTGTTTCGGCAATTAGGCGATCATTGTCTGACAGCGGCAGCATACGCATTTGCCATTCAAGATGATCATGCAAGGTTGTCGGAGTTGAATTGCGGGTTTCGAGCTCCATACCGCTCCAGTCATTATCTCTATTATTGGTGCTGGTAGGGCTGGGAATGTAGCTTTCATCATCCCACCTGTAGTCCTCTTTCAGTTCATCGCCGGCAGTGCCTTGCTCAAACACATTGTCAGTGTCATTGGTCTGCGTCAGCTCATCCCCTGCCTGGGTTTTCTGGTCAGATTCATTTTCGCTGCCATTGCTATTAGAGACATCTTCATTGTTAGGTTCAGCATCTCCACTTTCGGCAAAGCTTTCTTCCTGATCAACCGTATCAAGCAAAGGATTGCTGTCCAGAGCGGACTGAATCTCTGCTCTCAGATCTACAACAGATAGTTGCAACAGACGGATCGCCTGTTGCAGCTGCGGTGTCATGGCCAGTTTACGGCCAAGTTTTAGTTCCAGAGCTGTCTCTTATACACATCTGACGCTGCCGACGATGCAATGAATGTGTT
>JARFQE010000021.1 GCA_029287915.1 Arenicellales bacterium | reverse complement strand
GTCCATGCCGGCATAATTGCCAGCGGCTGCATCATTGATTGCCGCATCGACAGTAAAGATAGTGATCAGTGGTAAATCGTGTCTCTGGCCCATGGCATAGTCATTGAAGTCATGGGCGGGAGTAATCTTGACGCAGCCGGTGCCGAATTCCGGGTCAACATAATCGTCGGCGATAACAGGAATTAGCCTGTCGGTCAGGGGCAACTGGAGTGTCTGGCCAATCAGATGCTGGTAACGTTCATCATCAGGATGGACAGCAACCGCAGCATCACCGAGCATGGTTTCAGGGCGAGTGGTTGCTACAATGAGAGAGCCTTCTCCCGAACTCAGAGGGTAGCGCATGTGCCACAGCTTGCCATTTTCTTCTGTGGAAACGACTTCCAGGTCCGAGACGGCGGTATGTAAAACCGGGTCCCAGTTGACCAGCCGTTTTCCACGATAGATAAGACCTTCTTTGTATAGCTGAACAAACACTTCATTGACGGCATGTGACAGGCCTTGGTCCATGGTAAAGCGTTCACGTGACCAGTCTGGTGAGGCGCCCATGCGTCTTAGCTGACGAGTAATAGTGCCTCCCGAGTGCTCTTTCCATTGCCAGATCTGTTTGATGAATTCCTCGCGGCCCAGGTCATGGCGCGTTTTGCCTTCACCATTTAATCGGCGCTCTACTACCATTTGGGTTGCAATACCTGCATGGTCGGTACCCGGCTGCCATAATGTGTTTCTGCCTCTCATGCGGTGGTAACGTGTCAGGGCATCCATGATTGTGTCCTGGAAGGCATGACCCATGTGCAGCGATCCAGTAACGTTCGGCGGAGGGATCATAATACAATACGGCTCGCCTTCACCGCTGGGACTAAACCAGTTATTGTTCTCCCAGGTTTCATAGATTGTCTGCTCTATCTCATTGGGCTGATAATTCTTGTCGAGCGTTTCGTCACTCATGATGGATTCCATGTGAAAGAGGTCGGGTTTGAATAGGTGCCGGGGTGCGTTGCTGCAAATTGCATCGAGTCAGATTCAGACGATCGAGTCAGGTATTTCCAGTTCCGGTGAGTTGATTAGAATTTCTTTTACCGCTGCGATGAGTTGTTGACGCACCTCAGGGGTAAGAGGCTTGCTCTTATAACGGGCAAGTATAATCTGCACAGCATCAGACGCGGCTTCTGCTGCATCTGAGATAGGCGTAGGCAGATTACCAGATTTAATCGCTTCTTCAAGGTCGATATCAGGTGGTTCTGGAATAGTACTGCCATCAGGTAATCTTACAATCTCCTTCAGAACTGGTATATCTCCTTCGACAATTGTTTCTGACAGGGTAGGGATCATATCATCCACGTCTTCATCTTCATCAGGAAGAGCAGGTGGAATATTCATGTCAAAGTGACTGTCTATATCAGTTTTATCTGCCGTTGCAGAAGTGAGAGATGCAGTAGCATCGGTAGCTTCAGGATCAAATTCTGTTGTATCTTCGAATTTATTCTCTTCTGTAGTGTCAGTAGACGGTTCACCCGGTTCATCAGAGATATTCTGATCCGCACTGACATCATCCAGCAAACTCTGCAGCGAACGGATGGCATCAGACAGGTGTGCACCATCTACTGGTTTTTTGTGTTTACTCATATCAGTTTGCTGCTACGTGGTGATTACTCAGTTCATCATTCATTTGTCTATAGTTGCGATATCGCTCACGGCCAGCAGCAACTGAAACGGGATCATTGCTAACCACCTCAAATACGCGTGAATAGCTGCTGTAATTTTTCACCATGGTAGTGCTGAGGTTAATGAGTACGGTGCTGCTGTCTGCCTGATGTTCAATCATACCAATAATTACCGGTTCCTGTCCGCTTTCTCTATCGAGCATCGCATGAGGGATAAAATCTAAATCACTAAAGGTCCAGAGTAATGTGTCAAGTTGTTTTATGTCCTGTTCGTTTTCTGTCCGCACATAAACCCTGTAACCCTTATTATAGGCTTTTCTGACGAGTCGACAGGCATATCTGAAAAATGCAGACTTTTCATCGTTATCAATGATGTGAAAGTCCACCTTGCTCACTTTATTTTTACCCTGTTGCGCAGGAACTGGCAAAGCAGCCTGACGGGTCTACCTGTGGCTCCTTTTTTTGAACCGCTTAACCAGGCGGTACCTGCAATATCCAGATGGGCCCAGTCATATGTTTCTGTATAGCGCGCAAGGAAACAGGCAGCGGTTATTGCTCCTGCTTTCGGTCCGCCGATATTGGCCATGTCAGCAAAATTACTTTTTAATTGCTGATCGTATTCTTCCCATATTGGCATTTGCCAGGCCCGATCGAGGGATTTTTCACCTGCATCGATTAATTCCTGCGCGAGACTATCCTGGTTACTGAATACGCCACTGGCATAGGCCCCCAGTGCGACAACGCAGGCGCCGGTTAGTGTGGCTACATCAATAACTGCGGATGGTTTGAAGCGTTCAGCATAGGTCAGGGCGTCGCACAGTATTAACCTGCCTTCGGCATCGGTATTAAGTATTTCAATTGTCTTTCCTGACATGCTGGTGACAATGTCACCTGGCTTGTTGGCAGCACCGTCCGGTAAATTTTCTGAACTTGGTACGATGCCAATGACGTTCAGTGGCAGTTTCATCTCAGCAATTGAACGCATGGTGCCTAACACACTGGCACCGCCGCACATATCATACTTCATCTCATCCATCGCCTGTGATGGTTTCAGCGAGATTCCACCAGCGTCGAATGTCAGTCCTTTGCCAACCAGCACTATCGGCGCATCTTTACTGCTGCCACCTTTATGCTCAAGAATTATCAGCTTTGCCTCCTGCCGGCTACCGCGAGAGACCGAGAGTAATGCGCCCATGGAAAGTTTCTCCATCGCTTTTTCATTCAAAACCTTGGCTTTCATATTGAATTCTGTGGCGATTACTTTAGCTTGCTCGGCAAGGTAGGACGGGGTACAAATATTGCCCGGTAGATTGCCCAGTTCACGCGCCAGGTTTTCGCCGGACGCAATTGCCTTGCCATTTATTATTGCCTGTTTCGCAATGGACAAACTGCTGCGGTCAGGAATGAAAATTGTAATTTTCTGCAGTTGCTGGTTTTTTTCCTTGTTATCTGTTTTCGTGGCGTCGAAATGATAATTGCTATGTTCCGCCTGCATGACAATCTGTTCGATACGTGTAGCGATATCGCTGCCCTTTATTTGCAGCTCGGCTAAAAACAGGCTGGCTTCCTTGATCTTGCTGTTTTGCAGTTTGCGAATAACCCCTGTGGTGACTTTCTGCAGTTTACCAATACTGAACTCAGCTTTATTACCACAGCCAACCAGCAACACACGATCGGCCTGTATGCCGGTAACCTGCGGGAGTAGCACTGTTTCTTCACATTCACCTGTTATATCACCTCGATTCATCAAAGCTGAAATCATTCGTCCAGTGTTTTTATTAATGATTCTGGCAGCAGGGCTCATGATCTGATTCTCGAACACAGCCACCACCAGGCAGGCAGAGCGTTGTTTCTCAGGGCTACCACTTTTAACTTTATAATCTATCAACGTCTTCCTCCAGATTCCCCGTCACAGGACCATTATGATATATTCATTTTCCTATTCTAAGATTATTACATCGGGATTTACAGGCTAATTCAGCCTCGTTTTCCATCTTAATCAGGCCAGGACCGAATATTGATTCTTGATCGAACTCTAACCCGCGAAATTACCTATACAGGGATAGCCGCAACCATAATCATTTTTAGCATTTTTCTGGTTGCAAGGCTGGTTTCTCTGTTATCTCAGGCCGCTCAGGGAGATGTTCCCGCGGACCTGGTACTGACCCTGCTGGGATTAAGACTGGTTTCAACCTTCGATGTACTACTACCGGTAATGTTTTTTCTCGCCATATTAATGGTCATGGATCGCTGGATCCGTGATAACGAACTCACAATCTGGGCGGCAAGTGGTGCAGGTTTAAGGCGGTTTCTGAAGCCGTTAATGTCAATGGGGCTGGTGCTGGCTTTTATAATTGCTATGTTTGCTCTTTTTATAGCACCGGGTGCAGATGTTAAAGCAAAAACTCTGAAGCAGGAAGGGCTTGAGAGGGCAATGGTGTCGGCAATAACCCCCGGTGTTTTTAATGAAACCTCGAATGGTCAGGCAGTCTACTATGTTGAAGATGTAGGTCTGGATGATAATACACTGCGTAATATATTTACCTATGGTGAAGCGCAACAAAGAGAAGGAGTAGTGGTGGCTGAACGAGGTTATCAGCAGATCGATGAGAATACCGGTGACCGCTTCATTGTGCTGAAAAACGGATCACGTTATGAGGGCATACCGGGTAATGCTGACTACCGCATGATAGATTTTGAAACCTATGCGATTAGAATCAAGCCATTAAAGAAGGTCTCTGCAGATTTATATCCGAAGGAAATGCCATTCAGTGATTTGCTGGCAAGTAATGAGCGGATCCATAAGGTTGAAATTCAATGGCGTCTTTCCAAGGTGGCAATTGTTCCAGTGCTGGCTATTCTGGCACTGGCTTTCAGCTCACTCGATGTACGGCGCGGACGTCTTGGACGCATCATGGGTGCCATTGGTATTTATTTTCTATATTCAAATTTACTTGGTTTTGCTCACGCATTGCTGAAGTCTGAAAAAGCGCCAGTGTTTGTCGGCATGTGGTGGGTACATGGGATATTTTTGATTTTTGCTGTCTATATGCTGCAACGAAGAATGGCAAATCGTCCGTTAATCCCAGGCCTGAACTGGTTGCATCGCTGATGACCATATTTGACTGGTACCTGGGCCGTACAATATTCAAATATACATCAATAGTGATGTTTGTCCTCGTCGGTCTATTCATGTTCATTCAGTTTCTGGATGAAATCACTCGTGTCGGAACAGGTAACTATGAATTTTTTGACATGGTGTTTTATCTTGTACTCAGTACACCCCGTGTCGTCTACGAAATCTTCCCGATGTCTGCCCTTTTAGGGACAATGCTTGGATTATCTTCACTAGCAGTAGATTCTGAACTCATTGTTATGCGTGCATCTGGAATGTCAATACTGGGGATCTCAGTCTCAGTGATGAAGACTGCAGCAGTAATTATTTTAGCGGCGGTATTGATTGGCGAGTTTGTTACACCATATGCTGAAACCCAGGCACAGCGTGGAAGGTCTGAAGCCCTGCAAAAGAGTGTCAGCCAGCATTCTGATTTTGGACTTTGGATGCGCGATGAAAACTCCATCATTCAGGTTGGCGAGATGCTCCCTGATCTGAAACTACTGAACGTAAAGATATTTGAGTTTGATGATGCAGGTAATATGCGTGCCGCAGCTGTTGCAGACAGTGGCAAGTTCGATAACAACCAGTGGATACTGTATAAGCTACGACAAAGTATTTTTATTGATAAGGGAATAAAAACAATACATCTTGACTCCGCAGAATGGCATTCGAACCTGGGACCGAAAGTACTAAAAGTATTTCTAGTAAGGCCCGAACAATTGTCGGCTCTTGACCTGAATCGTTACATAAAACATCTGGAGGAGAACTCTCAGAACACGGATCGCTATGAGCTTGCATTCTGGCAAAAGATATCTTCACCGATGGCAATAATCGTGATGGTTCTTTTAGGTATTCCTTTTGTGTTTCGCAGTGTCCGCAGCGGAGGAGTGGGGAGTACCCTCTTTCTTGGGATTATGCTTGGGCTGATCTTTTTTGCGATGGCGAAAGGATTTGGATTTCTAGTATTAATCTACGGTATCCCACCGTTGGCAGGGGCGTTCATCCCATTGTTAATTTTTCTTGTTATATCACTGATCATGCTAAAAAAGGTTGCCTGATTTTTTAAAGTGCCGGTACATGGTTAGCGTTCATCGGCACAATCAACAATTATTGACGATAAGTTTGCTGCCAGATATATGATCATGCAGGCTTAAATGTTTACGATCTACTATCATCCACAGAAAGCCGGCACCCAGCAGTGACCACGACAGTATTGCTGAGAAAAACCTGACTGTTGCCTGTTTCAGGCTTGGGGAACCCCCCTGTATATCTACCAGCGCAATCTTCCAGGGCTTCATGCCAGGTGTTTGGCCACCATGTAACCAGAAGCCGACAAAATATATGTAACTCACCAGCAAATACCAGAGAATCTTCGTTATTTGAACGAGTGGATCTGTGTTGCGTATTTGTTCAGGAATTAACAGCAGAATAAATGTTGCAAAAAATAGAACCGCGGTGAGCAGTAGAGCATCATAAAATATTGATCCAAACAGACGTAAAAAGCCTGCAGCTTGCAGATTATTGGCACTGCTCATAATAAATCCTGGGTTCGACGCCCTATTGATAAAACAATCACTTAGATGTACTTGTTCACAACCATTCCAAAAAGCATTCGGATGTTATTGGATTCAAATCCTGGTTGCAAAATTTTCATCATGAAAATATTAACTTATTGATATTTAAAGGGATATGGATTTGCCTAATAAGTAGGCAGTCAGCTGATAATGTCCAGTGCAACAGGATATGGATGAAAGATGTTGAAGTGCTACACAGACTTATCCACAGAATTTGTGGAAAAATCTATACATGGTCAGTCTAAATCAAAAAAATCATGTGTGTAGAAAGTCCTTTCCTGAAAGGAAGTATCATCATTTTGTATATTATTGAATGCTAATTTGTACTGCATGCGCTTGATACTTTTACATACACTGTCTATAAATAAGGCATCTCAGCTGATTATTATGTAAATTTCCTGAACCGGGAATAGCGTGATATAGCGAGAAGTAGGGGTGCCCTGAAAAAATATATAGAAGCAGGGATATTATAGATAATAAAAAAAATCACAATTAATAAAATTCACAATAATTCCTGGTAATGGCAGTAAATTTATTCTGTTTCTCTCTGGAATTCGCTGAAACTTCAAGATCAGTATTGCATTAAGGTGTAGGATGAAACTACCAGACAGTAAACTGAAGATAAAACTCGTTGTCTTCCTGTTTCTTTTTTTATCAAATATCCCGCTACTACAAGCTGATGATATTTTTCGAATTGGTATCTTTCCTCGTCGTAGTGTCGAAGATTCGAAAAAAATGTTTACTCCCCTGACCGCATATCTTGAACAACAACTGAGTAAAAAAATAGTGCTGGATGTGCCGCCTGATATGCCAGCATTCTGGTCCAGACTGGAAGAGGGAAATTATGATCTAGTGCATTTGAATCAATATCACTATGTCCGTGCACATGCAAAACTTGGCTGGCAGGCTATACTTAAAAATGAGGAATTAGGTGAAGACACAATAGCGGCGGCATTATGGGTTCTGAATGATAGCAATATTAAGCATGTCAGTGATTTACGGAAAAAGCTGATTGTTTTTGGTGGTGGGGACCATGCAATGGTGGCATCAATCATGACACGGGATATTCTACTGCAGGCAGGCATCAATGATGATGACTATATTGGAATGACTACTATTCATCCGATGAAGTCCGTTATCAGTGTTTACTATAAGCAGGCCGATGTGGCAGGTGTTAGTGCGTCGGTAGATAAAATACCTGCCATCAGCAACGAAATTGATACTGAAAAATTACGGATACTGGCGAAATCAGAACCTGTAGCTCACTTGCCCTGGGCAATCCGTGGGGATATCGATGACGAAACCAGGAACAGGGTGGTTAATGCACTATTGTCACTCAATGGTTCCATCAGTGGTCTAAAGGTGCTCAAGTCTGCGGGCTTAACAGGTATTCGATCTGCTAATGATTCGGACTACGATAAGCACAGAGAAATAATCAATCGTGTTCTCAATGAGCAATACTAAAAGCCTTAAACATGGTTATTGATCATCTATATACGCTGAACTCTATATTACACCATCAGAAGGATGATATGAGTGTCGGATAATACCAGGACTTCATTCTTTAATTCCTATCGGAACAGATATCTGCTTCTGAGCATCACTCTCACCGTTGCACTAGGGCTGGTAGCCTGGATTGGCTTCAGACAGGTAGAAGAAGCAAGCGAAGCTCATTTTAAACGTATTACAGAGAGAAACAGGGTGTCAACTGTTCTCGCCAAAATAGGTGATGGCAGAAATGTGCTTCTCGGTTTGTTACAAAATGTTGTCATTGAACCAAATAAAAAAAACATTGAAAGAATCCCGGCGGTGCTTGGTAAGCTCAATTCCGGGATTATGGATTTGCAGAATGAAACGAGTGTCAAAACATCTGAAAAGTATTTAATTGTTAATGAGCTCAAGCGCGACCTCAATGAGCTAAAGTTACGTTCCGCGAAGTTAATTGAAATTAGACTTGACGAGATGTTGTGGTTTCCAGCCACAGATGAATTACAGAATAAATTATTACCAAAATTTCAAAATTCCTTAACCTTGCTACAGGAACTGGTACAGTCTTTTTCTGAAAGTTACAGTGATGATGAAAAGGAGGTATATCTTAAAATTCAGGAAACTCGGCTGGACTGGGTTCGAATGACAGCTGAGTTAAGACTGATGGTCGCAAATCGTTTTGGTGTGTTTTCAATTGACACACAAAAAGGGATGGCTGGTCGCTATGAGAACCTCTCTCATCATGCTTCAAGTTTGCAATTAAGGCTGAATGATCTGAAAGTTTTTGCTGAGCAGGATCGCCTGGGAATTTTCGGTAATGAATCAGTAGTTGAACTACAGAAGAATTACACTGCCTGGCTGACTGCCCTTGAGTCACTTACCAGCAAATTAACAGAAGATGGCTGGCGCAAGGATTTAAGCTTTCTCAGGTATAGCATTTACCCTTTACTCGATAGATTTCAACAACGGATTGATTCCTTGCAGATGGAGCTGGATATCCAGTCAGCAACAGATATTACTGACATGGCAACCACAGCACGCACTCTGACATTGACTATCGTAGCAATAACAGTTGCCGTAATATTCCTGATGTGGCTGAGTTTTTTCTCATTCAACCGCCTTGTCCTGATACCTATAAAGCAAACCACCAATGCATTAAGAGAAGAGGCATCAGGTAATTTCGTCAGTTTAAACCCGATCACATCTTTGCGCGAGACTCGTGAGCTTACTGATGCTTTTAATAGCATGCGTTCTCAGGTACAGGAACGACAGCAAAGGCTTGATTATATTGCCCACCATGATGAGTTAACCCATTTACCAAACCGCTCTCTTTTTTATCAGCATCTGGGTAAAGCTATAAAAGCAAGTATAAAGAATGACCAGCTTTCTGCACTGTTTTTTCTTGATTTGGATAGATTCAAGAAGATTAATGACACGCTTGGACATGGTGTAGGTGATGAGTTATTGCGCAAGGTTGCTAAACGTCTTGAAAGCACCCTGCCGGAATGCATGCTTGCCCGCTTTGGCGGTGACGAGTTTGCAATTATTGCTGAAGGTATCAACGACAAGAGCCAGGTAGTCTTCCTTGGTGAGAAAATATTGCATGTCTTTAACTCCCCCTTCAAGATAAAAATGAACACCCTGCGAGTCTCGACATCAATTGGCATAGCTATGTGCCCAGTTGACGCGGATACAGTCAGTGATCTGCTGAAAGCTGCAGATACTGCCATGTATGCTGCCAAGTCCCAGGGCAGAAACAGGTACTGGTTCTTTACAGAAAATATGAGTCAGCTGGTAAGAGAAAAACTGGTGCTGGAAAATGAACTTCACCAGGCGGTACTGGAAAAACAGTTTGAAATATATTATCAGCCTGTAGTGACCATAGATGAACAGCGACTGATTGGCTTTGAATGTTTATTGCGATGGAATCACCCGGTACGGGGCTTATTGTCGCCTGCTCATTTTATTGACATGCTTGACGAAACAGGTCTGATAAAGAAAGTAACTTTGTGGTTGCTACAGGAAGTTGTCACAATGTACAGGCGTTTCGCTACATTGGGATGTACTGAAATGAAGCTATCAATCAATCTTACAGCACGTATGTTGCAAGATCATGAATTCTCCAGCAAGTTACTCAGACACCTGATGGAGAAAAAATATGACCCGGCAAAGCTGGTGGTTGAACTCACTGAAGATGCACTGGCGGAGTATTTTGATGATGCTAATGACACCCTGCAGGCTTTAAGAACGCTAGGGGCCCAGGTTGCTATTGATGATTTTGGCACTGGAGAGTCATCACTTGATCATCTCCGCTCTTTCCAATTTGATCAGGTCAAGATAGACAAGAGTTATGTCCAGGATGTTATCGATGATGAAGGTGATGCGAGCCTGGTAAAGGCCATTATACAGATGGGACATTCTTTTGGTATGCAGGTCGTAGCAGAAGGTGTAGAAACTATTGAACAACTCGAGTTTCTGCAGCAACATGGCTGCAACTTAATGCAGGGTTATCTCATCAGTAAACCTGTACCCGTTAGTCAGGTAGTTAAACTCCTTGAGCACCATATCATGCAGCAATCGTTGCCACTCGATATCATTGCCTGAATAACCACTTTCTCCCCGGTATTTTGTTGCCGCACTGATGCGCCGCTAATTGCTATTTATTGCAGCTTGAATATAACAAGGCTAACATCGCCTGGTTGGAGTTAATAGTCATTGCCATCGAAGACGGAGAGTTAGCTCCGCTATTTTTCAGAAATACGACGATCTTTGTAACAGTATGCAATCTGTGCAGGAGTCTGCTGAAGAGACCCAGCTGTTATTACCCTTTCAGCAAGCTCTAGATTGTAGTGCATGGCAGGTATTTGATAGACCCGGATATATCTTCTGGTAGCAGTGCTTGCTTAACAATTATCCTGTGAGAATCAATAACCAGATGAATGCTGTTGTGTCAGTATATGTAGCATATCTTGAAATGACATAAGTTATATTGAATGCCTTGATCGAGGAGAAGAAAAGCAGTCTAATCAGGTAGAGTGTTTACAGCTTGACACTACATACCAATCTGTTGACGACACTGAGGTTTTACTTAATAAATGAAGTGGCGAAAAAGAAAGCAAAGCACAAACGTTGATGATAGAAGGAGCCGTACTGGTGGTGATGGCAGAAGTTTACCTTCTATTGCAACAATTCTTTTTGTATGGCCAGTGATCAAGCCACTACTGCGTTCAAAACTCGGCCTTGCCATACTGGCTATTGGAGCAGTTGTCTATTTCGGTAATTTTATCGATCTCCCTAAAATTTTGGGTGGTGGTAGCTCCAGAGCTGTAAATGAAGAGCTGGAGACGGAGCAGGCTGCGTTTATTAAAACTGTACTTGGCGACACTGAAGCTATCTGGTCAAGAATTTATGCGCAGGCAGGAGCGCGCTACCCTGCACCGATACTGGTATTGTATCGTGGTTCTACAACAAGTGGCTGTGGCTCAGCCAGTTCCCGAATGGGACCATTCTATTGTCCTGAAGATAGAAAAATTTATGTCGATCTGGGTTTTTTCGATGACTTGGAACGCCAGCACGGGGCAGGGGGGGATTTTGCACAAGCCTATGTTCTCGCACACGAAATTGGCCATCATGTACAAAACCTGGAAGGCACTCTGGATAAGGTGCAAAGAGCAAAACAGCAGGTCTGGGGAGAGGCCAAAAAAAACCAGCTGCAAGTGCGTCTTGAGCTACAGGCTGATTGCTATGCTGGAATCTGGGCGCATCACGCTCACCAGCAGTTTGATATTCTCGAACAAGGTGACCTGGAAGAAGCGCTGGTTGCTGCTGCTTCTATCGGTGACGACAGACTGCAGAAACAGTCACAGGGTTTCGCCATTCCGCACACCTTTACTCATGGCAGTTCAAAACAACGCGTAGTCTGGTTTGCCAGGGGTGTCAAAAAGGGTGACTTAAAGGATTGTGATACTTTTGGGAGGTAGTAACTTTCCGGTTTCATCGCTGATGGGTGATCAGAAACCGCCACCAGTCCGGAAGCCACCACCGCCGCCTCTACTGCTGCTGCCACCACCAAGGCCTCCGCCGAACCCGCCCCGTCGTCGACCACCGCCACCAAGGACTCCTCCGAGGACTCCTCCGAGGCCACCCAGGCCACCGTTCCAGACAGTTCCTCGTCCGAATCCACCCGATCCAAACGTCGGGTCGGAATATTGTGGTCGATAATGCTGCTGTTGCTTCAGAACTTTCCAAAAAGTGCGTCGATCCATCATGCCATTCATCAGCTGTCCCAGCATCATCAAGATCATTGCCTTGTCACTGAATGTCGAGCCGGGATGATCGAACCGATTGCGTTTAAAATCTCTGCGCAGTTCTTCTAGCTCGTTCAATTTAGTCTGGTTCTGTTTGATCATTTCACGTAAGCCGCTGATGGATGCTTCCAGTTCCCGTTGATTTGTTTCGTTTGTCATCAAGCGACTGACAATGATGTCATCATCCGGCAACGGAGTCATCATTGCATCCCTACGCAACTCCATAAGATCATCGCGCTGGTACTCATTTGCCAGGTAGTGTATTGCCTTGTTTGAGTATTCATCATCACTGGTCGCAAATTTTGCCTTTTGACTTGTCAATGACTGCAAATTTTGTCGGGCCTGGTCGATGCGTTGATCAATGCTATCCAGTATAGCCTGCTCATCATCCATTTTCTGCTCCAGAGCAGGTATACCATCGGTCTCACGTGCGCTGGTATCAAGTGCTCTCAGGGCCTCAAACTCTTCTATAGCGACCTTTTCAAGCGACTCGGCATGCTCATGCAGTCGCTCGGGAATTTCATTCAGGCGGCTGTAATTAGCTCTTGCATCGGCGAATCCAATGAGCCTTGCCACCTTTCCATCCAGCCAGCGCACCAGTGGATTGGCTTTATATTCAGGCAGGCCATAATGACGATCCCATAAATACATGAACAGCACGTCCTGCTGGTAGGCATGTCCTTTGTTCTGACGTTCTTCATCACTGCGAACAGATTTTTCTCGAGCATGTTGTGCCTTGCGTTCGGCGTCCTCTGTTATAGCCCGCTGTTCCTGGTAAGCGGGCTCGGCATCGAGGCGTTTCTGTGTCCTGGCTTCAGCTGAATCAATCGCCGCAGCAGCAGCCTCGAGCTGTTCCGCCTGTTGCTGGCGTTCGACTTCGATTGCCTTAAGCATATTCTCCAAATCCTTGATTTGCTTAAGCAGGCTCTCTAAAGCCTGTTGCCGCTCGGAGAGCAGGGCGATGACCTGTTTTTCCACATCATCCAGATGCTGCACAATACCGTGATCAGCAAGTATGCCAAGCCTGATCCTCGCTAGCTCCCTGTAATTTTCCGTGCGAGCCGTCTGATCGTCCCGAAGCTTCCTGTTGATAGCCTCAATTTGATCCTCAACATTATTGACCTTGCCATGCGCCTCATTCAACGCCTGGTCGACAGAGGCCAGAACCTGTCTGCCAGTAATCATTCAGGGAGCCTCCGTGTACTGTCTACCATGCTGTAATTGCTCCACCAGTCGTTTGCATTTCATAGCTGGGGATAAGGTAGCCGCGTTCCTTAAATCCAAACCGGTCACGTTGAATGATGCCATCGTCACGTTTATCTCTGGCGATGCTATCGAACACCTGCTTATCTACACGCAGCCCCCAGATGTCGACCCGGCTGGTCTTGCCTGTCTCCTCATTCTTGATTGGTACATTGATTCTGTTACCTGAAGGATCAATTGCTTCGACAATGATATAGTAGTTCCGAGCCCTGGTATTGATATCCGGAATACGCCAGACACCACTTTTGACCCCCGGACGATTTACAATACGTATCGTGTATTGCTGCGCAAGCAATGTGCGCATTGCCTGCATTTCTTTTATTGTTGCCTTTGCTTTGTCAGTGTCTTCATTGCTCAGGGCAGATTTACCCGCATAAAGAAACTGCTCTGCAGTTTTGCGAGCATGCTCCGATTTGGCCAGTTCGGTTATCTCATCATGCAAGTTTTGAAGATCATCGGGCAAGCCTGCATTAGGTACAACGGTAGTGAAATAATTTATTGTTATTGCAATGATCGGCACAGATAGCGCGCCAAGTACCCACTTGCCCCATTTGCCTCGCCGTACATAGATTTTCGCAAGTTTGCTATTGAAATTGTCAGGCGGAGGCTTGTAGGTAAAACGATCTTCCTTGAGTGCCTGCACACCCTGTTCAATCACATGGTCAGGAACATCGATACCCTGGGCGGCATAGATCTTGCGCAGCCGTTGTTTGAGATCTTCCTGCCGGCCTGTCTCGTCGAACTCATTTTGTACCAGTCGTTCACGCCTGCGCAATGTGTCAACGACATCCATTGCGAGCATGACATCATCGAGCGGCGGTCTGCTAGTTTCCGTCACGGTACTAGCGTCACTGCTCATTGCTGAAGATTGACATCGAGTCCTTTACCTTCTTCTGACAGTCGTGCCAGTTTTCGTTTTCCATCCTCGACAGCCTGGTGGATTTCAGCAGCATTTTTAGTACTCTGTATTCGCATCTCTTCAATGATTTCGTGAGATTTTGTTTGCCAGTTGACCACTGAATCAACCAGCTTCTTGACGGAATCGGCTCGAATCGTTGGCCCGTATCCGGCTTTGACAGCTGCTTCCTGTACCTTGCCACCAATATCAGCGAGATCTTCAAGGGACTGGCTGACGCCTTCCTTCATAGCCTCAATAGTTTGGGTGCCTTCATGCAAACCAAACATACCGGTAAATGAGGCGGTAAGTGCTGTCAGTACGACTTCATTGGTGCTGAAAAAACTGACTGCCTGTGCATAAACGCGTTCTTTCGCATTGGTTGTTTGCAGCAGCCGCGCCATGACTACTTCGGAGGTGTTGTAGCCGACTGTAAGATTGTCTGAGAGGTCCTTGGCAATCTGGTAACGCTTCTCTTCGTTTTGCAGGGCTCTCACCTTCTCGTCACGTGCCAACTCCAGATTTGCACGTTCAGCAAGATCCTCACCAGTATATGATTCGACTGTTTTCATCGCCTGCTGCAGCTCGGCTTTGGCTGTCTCCAGCTTTTTCTCTGCGGTTTTCAACACCTCAAGAGCGAGGATTTCGGACTGTTTCAAGGCACCACGGTAATCCTGATATGCCTCCAGAATTTTCTGCTCGCGCTGAATCTGATCCTGAGTGGAGTCGGTAACATCGAGATAAGTCTCTTTGATGTTATCGAAACGTGTTGCGATATCACCACGTGTAACCTTCATCCACACGTTACTGACCCGCTCGAAGGTGTCCAGCCTGCCATCTTCTATCTGGTCGACCATGGATTTGGCATCATCTCGAATACTATTGAAAGCATTAGTGATATCTTCATAACGCTCACCAATTTCCATAGCCTGGACCTGTTCACGGACAACATCATTGAACAGCGATGCCTGGCTCAGCGTGCGTGCAATGGCGGTTACTTTGGCCTCGTCAAGGTCAGAGATCTGGTTAAGCAATGAAATTATAGGCTCTTCCTGTGTCTTATCGCCATCGGGCACCAGGCCCAGGTCGTGCAGGCCATTCATTGCTTTATCGAGATACTGCATCGGGGTGGTCATGTTGTTCATTATTGTTCCTCCTGCCTGAAACCCATGTAACTGATCAGGTGATTAGTTGTAGGCAATGTTCAGATCATGCTTGATCGCTTTTTCAAAGAGAATAATATTCTCCTTAAACGGCAGGAACATTCAAGCCATCTTTGCAAGGATTCGGTCCATTACCATTTATTCGTCATACACGGTGACGTAAATATTATCGATATTGATGTTTTTTGTGTGCTTACAATTAGAGAGGCACAGTAGGCCATATTAGGATTAACAGAGTATATTCAAGCACACCTGTTTAAATGATGTGATGTATCAAATTTATCAAATAACTTGCTGATTAAAAATAATTTTCGTACACAGGAAAAGTTAAAATTACATATTTCCTAGCGTATATCATAAATACTGTGTCCAGTTCAGCCCTGTCTAGTGAAAAATTACTAATACAATTTTTTCCCAGTCTTCAACATTTTCTCATTGACCTGTCCTGTGCAATTTTCGGCCTGTGCGTTCTGTGATAGCAAAAAAAGAACCAGAAAAATCCGATTGTTCTGTGATGGCAGGGAAGAAGGTATATAATTCCAGTTGTATGATTTAGATAGCGTAGCAGGGTAGAAAAAATGATTTATAAATTGATCGTCAATGCGGCATTTTTAGCTATTGGTTATTATATAGGCAAAGAGGTCGGCCGTAGTGAGCCTGCGCACAACAAGCCAGAGCATTCTCGAACACCGTCTTCATTGAACGCGGAGAATGAAACTTCGCAGGATACTTCGGATAAGCCAAAGATATGATATTCATTGTCAACAATATGAAAATGAAATTCCAATAACTACAAATGAAAACAGGCGTTATCCCCGATACATGGCCCTTGTGTAGATTTGAAGGATTTGCAACAGTTCGGTAAAAAAGCTTAACTGAATTATTGCTCAGTTTTTTACCAGTATTTCCCCACTTATCCCACTTACATCCTATATATGTGTTCAGCATATGTGTGCAGCAGTGCTGAAGATTTCTGCCTTTATCGAAGCTTAAAAGAATATTTAATAGATATTTTGAAATAGCCATTTTGACAGAATGTAAGAATACTGAAATATTCAACTTCTAATGGAATCAATGAATATCGCTTATATGCCAGTGCTGGCACTGGCAATCCTGTCAGGACTTACGACTCTGATTGGCACCACAATCGCGATATACGTTGGTAAAAATGTAAAAGGGATCGTCTTCGGTATCGGGTTTTCAGCAGTGATTATGCTGCTTATATCTATACTTGAACTGCTTCCGCAGGCAATTGAAGAATCCGGGCAAGGCGTTGCGATATCTGTCGCTGCCCTTGGATCTCTTGTAATAGCTTTATTGCACTGGCTTATCCCTCATTCTCATTTGATCGAGGAAAGAGGGGCTATAAATCTGCCTTTGATAAGAAGTGCTTACCTGGTGATGTTTGGCCTTATATTGCATGATTTTCCAGAGGGCTTTGCGCTGGCGAATGCTTTCATATCCTCTGCTGATCTTGGTTTGCTGCTGGCGCTAGTCATTGCCCTGCATAATATTCCGGAGGAATTTGCCATGGCTGCCCCGATTGTCAGTATCAGCAGACCACGTTTTCTATTCATGGCAGCATTCATTTC
>JARFQE010000117.1 GCA_029287915.1 Arenicellales bacterium | reverse complement strand
AATCAGCAGCTATACAATCTCAATCGGCTGATGAATTTACCTGCATCGACACGCTTCACAACCAGTCTGGATTATTCACAGCAGGAGTTACCACCCCGCAGCGTACTGCATGATGAGGTATTCAGCTACAGCCCTGCGCTGAAAAAAGCCTATGCAGGCAAGCAGGCTGCAGAGAGCGATATCGAGCTTCAACGTGACAATAAAAAGGACGTCATTGATGTGATTGTCTCTGTTGGTGCGAGGGCAAAATCTGGACCCGTAGAAGATACCGACATAGACGAAACCGATCTTGCCGGTAAAGTCGGCCTGGAATACCGGGCCGCCCTCGATAAATCGGGTCTTCGAGCAGCTCTGCAGCAGGCACTTCTAAACCGCGACATCGCTGACAACCAGATACGCCAGCTTGGTATCGACCTGAATAATGAAATCGATCGATTGCAGGGCTTGATCCGTGATCAGAAAAAATCGATAGCCAGCAACAGCCGCCTAAAGCAGGCTGAAAAGAAGAAATTTGACGAAGCAGTTTCCCGTTTTAGAAGCGGTCGCACGACGACTGCTGACTTGATCATTTTCGAGGAAGATCTTTCTCTGGCCGAATTTGCGCTGGCGAACTCAAAGGTAGACCTTGTTAACAGTCTCAATGAGCTGGCAAGGTTACGCGGCAGTATCTGGCGGAATCTAGATATAAAATGAATTTTCCAGTTTCTAAGCTGAAAGACTGAAGGCTGATAGCCCAGGACTGCCTTCAACATTCTATCTATGCGAACTATACTCCAGTTTCTCGTCAACCGCCCGCTGATCATTAATATGATCTCATTTTTTCTGCTGGCTCTTGGCCTGTTCGCGATGGTGGAAATCAATCGCGAGGCATTTCCCAATGTCAATCTCGATAGGATCCAGATTGATTTCAGCTACCCCGGCGCCACCCCTGAAGAAGTAGAGCGACTGATTGTTACACCGATAGAACAACAACTGAAATCAGTCAGTGGCATCGACAAGATGACATCCACCTCATTTCCTGGCTCCGGTCGAATCAACCTCGAAATCGACCCGGATGCGAGTAATCGTCAACGTATCGTTAGTGATGTCCAGCAAGCCGTCAACCAGGCAGACATCCCCACTGACCTGCCCTATGATCCGTTTGTAACCGAAATCGATGGTTCAGTATTTCCGGTCATAAACCTGGTGGTGTCTGCAAATAGAACTGATCTCGAGCTAAATCGACTGGGCAGAGATATTTCTGATGAACTACTACAGATAGATGGAATTGCCAAAGTAATTATTCAGGGGCAACGCAAGGCTGAAATTCGGATTACCGTTGATCCGGAAAAAATGCGTCGTGAACGAATAGCAACCGGAGACGTGGTGCGCCTTATTGAAACATGGAATGTCAATGTTCCCGGTGGTGACCTGGAAACTGCTGAAAAGCAATATGCAATCAGGATAACAGGTGAACTTAAAGGCGAAAACGATGCCGGTGAACTGGTCTTGCGAGCAAACGAACGCGGTGATGCCCTGCGCCTAAAAGATATTGCTACCATCACCGAAACACTGGAAAAACCTTCAAAAATTTATGATGTGCAGGGACAACCAGCACTGTCCATCACAATTTTCAAGCAAACCGAGGCCGACATTATATCGACTGTCGACCGGGTGCGTGACTATATTGACACCATTGCCGCCAGACATGGCAATGATATCCGTGTCAGTACCTACCAGGATTTCTCACGCTTTGCCCGTCTGCGGCTCGGGGTGCTGACCAATAACGGCATCGTTGGTCTCTTTCTGGTACTGATCTCCCTGGTGCTTTTTCTCCGCCCTTCGGTGGCCCTGACCACCACTATCGGCCTACCGATAGTCTTTGCCACCGGTCTGTTTGCACTGCTGGTGGCAGGCGTAACACTGAATCTGATCTCCATGCTTGGATTCATCATGGTCCTGGGCATGCTCGTCGATGACGCCATTATCGTCGGCGAAAATATCACCTGGCATATGGAGAAAGGTAAGCCTCCGAATGTCGCCGCCGTTGATGGATCGGTGGAGATCATTGGTCCGGTCACTGCCACCATACTAACGACAGTGGTCGCCTTTGGCCCATTGATGTTTATGGAAGGGATAATTGGCAAATTCATCATCGCTGTCCCCATTGTCGTTATTTCACTGCTTTTCTTCTCCTGGCTGGAGGCTTTCCTGATACTACCCGGGCATGTAGCGCATTTTGCCAATCCTGATAAGCACCCTGAGGAACGTCACTGGATAACAGCAATAGAGAATTTTTATCTTGCAATTCTGAGAGTTGCCATTCGGTTCCGCTGGATTACAGTGCTGCTTTCACTACTGCTTCTCATTGGCAGTTTTTATCTGGCTGCAACAAGGATGTCCTTCCAGCTTTTCCCTGCAGCCGGCATCGACCAGTACACAGTGCGTGTCACTGCCCAGCCAGGTACACGTCTTGATGTCATGCGCGCAAAGATGATTGATATTGACCGGGCAATCCGAGAACGGACCGATGCACAGGTTCTGGAAACCACCCTGATCAGCACTGGACAAATTGCCGTCGATGAGGGTGACCCACTAACACAGCGTGGTGATCGATTTGGGCAGATCTCGGTAATATACCAGCCGGCTATTTCACGCGAAGGGCATGATGCCATGGTTGATATGCGGCAAATGGAAAAGGACATACCTGCTCTGTTTCCTGATGTGGAAATCGCCTTTGCAGAACTAAAACCCGGGCCGCCAGCAGGACGAGCGCTACAGGTAGAGATTTCACAGTCCACTGATGCAGATGGTAAACAGGCATCTACACAGTTAATGGACTACCTTGCCGGGATTGATGGTGTGACCTCTATTGAGAGTGGCTCCCAGCCCGGAGATGCATCGCTTCATGTCGTCGTAAACCGGGCTCTTGCGACCTATGCTGGTGTACCATTAAGTACGATTGCATCACATATTCGAGCTGCCGTAGGCGGACTCAGAGTCGCCACTACACGACGTGGCACCGAAGAGATTGATATCACCGTACGCTACCCGACTGACCCGGCCAGGCAACGTGAGTACCTCGAAAACCTGCTAATAACGAATACCCGCGGCGGCCTGATCCCACTAAAAGAAATTGCCACGCTGGAAGAAAACCCGGGCTTTACCACTATCCGCCACAAAGAAGGAATACGCATCATTCATGTAGCGGCTAATATCGACAACGACATTATTACCAGTTCAGAATTAAACAACCTTGTAGCTAAAAATGAAAAACAGTGGCTTGCTGACCTCAGCGACAAAGTCGTTATCAACTATGGCGGCGAAGAAGAAAAGAACGAAGAGTCGGTAAAAGGGCTTATGCAGTCACTGGTATTCGCCATGCTTGGAATCTTTATTATTCTTGCCATCCAGTTCAATCGTTTCAGTTACCCTTTCTATGTCATGCTGGCTATCCCTTTTGGTGCAATAGGTATCATCATTGGGTTCTACCTGCATGACATGTACTGGCGGCCCATGCCCTTATCATTCTTTGCCCTGATGGGTGGCGTTGCATTAACCGGTGTCGTCGTCAACAGCTCTCTCGTATTACTGGTCTTTGTCCAGCGAGCGATCGAACGAGGCATGAACACCTATGATGCCATTCTCGAAGCAGGTCGTCGGCGATTGCGGGCCGTCATCCTGACTGCAACAACAACCGTTGTCGGTCTGCTGCCTACCGCCTATGGCTGGGGTGGCATGGATCCCTTTGTCTCACCGATGGCCCTGGCGCTATCCTGGGGTTTGATCTTTTCAACAGTGATTACGTTGATCGTGATTCCAGCAGCTTTTGCTATTGGAAGGGTCGG
>JARFQE010000086.1 GCA_029287915.1 Arenicellales bacterium | reverse complement strand
TCGAAGCCGCGATCACTGGCTCGTTCCTGTAATGCGGTAATTTTCTGCTCTTCACCAAGCGGCAGTACCTGGTAGGTTAAGCCGGACATCAGCCGTGTCACCAGGTCACGCAATCCAATACCCAGACTCGTTGGCGGTTTGATCGATGAAATAATAATCGACTTGCTTCTATCACGAGAAATATTACAGAGTTGAAACAGTTTTTCTTCCCATTCTGCCATGCCCGCAACATGATCCAGCCCGTCTATCAGGTAGATATCATATTCATCGAGATCAGCCAGTATTTCCTCACTACCTTTTTCACCACAGAGGTCAGAAAGAGAAACAAACCAGGGCCTGCGTTCATTTTCTTCAGCAAGCTGGTAACAGGAATTCAGTAAATGGCTCTTGCCACCGCCAGACTCGCCCCAGACAAACAGGGGGGCCAGTGTCTCATCGCCTTCGGCTACCCTGCACAGATGCTGCACCAGCTCCTTGTTGTGACCGGTGACAAAACTGTCAAAGGAAACGGTATCCCGTAAAGAAATATCCAGAGCCATCTGACCATTCTGTTTTTTCATCAGCCTGATCTACCTGTCTTAATTGGCATCCCTGTCGTCATTCGCACTTTCCACCATCTCTATTTCCTCTCTAACAATCCATACCCAGAAATAGTGCACCCCACTGAGTATTGTTGTAATAAAAGTGGCATAGATCAGAAATTCAGTAAACGTGTCGTACTCCAGGCCGAAGGACTTCTGTGCAAGAATGGTAACGATAAGAAGCAACTGGGTAAACGTATTCAACTTGCTCAAATAGCTGGGTACCATCTTGACCTGGCCATTGAAAGCCACATAAAGCAGGCTCCCTACCAGAATCAGCACATCGCGAAAAATAACCGTTAAAAATAGCCAGAACGGCAGATCTCCCAGTATCATCAGCATCAGATAACTGCTGAAAATCAATGCCTTGTCTGCAAGTGGATCCAGTATTGCCCCGAGTTCGCTACCCATATTGAAGTGCTTGGCAATGAACCCGTCCAGCCCATCAGAGATACCCGAGATCAGGAACACAACAAAGGCCCAGCCATATTCATGCTCATGCAATAATAAGATTAGAACGGGTACGGTCGCTATGCGAAACATCGTAATAATATTGGGGATGGTAGTAATCAAGTTAACCTCATAAATAACAACAGTTTTATGTGTTAAGTGTTAAGTTTTAAGAAAACCCTGATGAATCCAGTCGACTATCGACAACTAAATGCAGAGACTCACTAAAAACCTGACAGATACCCTGACTGTCATGATAAAATTAAACTCTAACCTTACCATGATTTCCTACAGGAGCCATCAGTGGCAGAATCTAAATCTGGCCTGACATATCGTGATGCAGGCGTCGATATCGATGCCGGTGAATCCCTGGTTGATGCTATCAAACCCATAGCCAAAGCTACACGGCGATCAGGCTGCATGGATGAACTGGGTGGATTTGGTGCCCTGTTCCAGATTCCAGCCGGCTATAAAGAACCAATACTTGTCTCAGGCACCGACGGCGTGGGCACCAAGCTACGACTTGCCATCGATAGCGGCATACATGACACGATTGGTATCGATCTGGTTGCCATGTGTGCCAATGATATCCTGGTACAGGGTGCAGAGCCTCTGTTTTTTCTGGATTACTTTGCTACAGGCAAACTCGATGTCCACACTGCCGCCGGCATCGTAAGTGGCATTGGTGAGGGATGCAAGCTTGCTGGCGCAGCCTTGATTGGTGGAGAAACAGCTGAAATGCCCGGGATGTATGCCGATGGCGATTATGATCTTGCCGGTTTTTGTGTTGGTGTAGTTGAAAAATCCAACATCATCGATGGTACAGAAGTTAGTGAAGGTGATGTGCTTGTCGCGCTTTCGTCCTCCGGCCCCCACTCCAATGGTTATTCATTGATTCGCAAGGTAATCGAGGTCTCTAATACAGATCTGCAACAGCCATTTGGCGGCACTACGCTTGCCCGTGCCCTGCTAGAACCAACCCGCATCTATGTCAAACCAGTATTAAACCTGCTAAAAGCAGAACCGATTCATGCCCTGGCACATATCACCGGTGGAGGCTTATCAGGTAATATTTCACGCGTTATCCCTGATGGACTCTGTGCCATTGTCGAACGAGCTTCCTGGGAGTTGCCGGATATCTTCAAGTGGATTCAGAAAAACGGCAATATCAATGATGACGAAATGCTAAACACTTTTAACTGTGGTATGGGCATGGTTCTCGTGGTGGCAGCAAAAGATGCACCTGCTGTAGTCAAAAACCTGGAGGATCAGGGAGAAAAGGTCTGGCTGGCTGGCCGGATAGATAAGGCAGAGGCTGGAAGCGAGCGTGTCCGTATCATCTGAATCGTCTGCAGCAACAGATGATAAATCATTTCCAATTGTCGTTCTGATCTCTGGCAGCGGCAGTAATTTACAGGCAATTATCGATTCGGCGTCAGATCCAGAAAGCTGCATTGACATACGTGCTGTTATCTCCAGCAATCCCAATGCCTACGGCCTCAAACGAGCGCACCGTGCCGGCATTAGTGGTAAAGTTTTCAATTATCGGGATTATCCAGATCGCAGCAGTTATGATGCCGCACTGATAGCTGAGATTGACAGGCATCAGCCGAAGCTTGTTGTCCTGGCTGGCTTCATGCGCATTTTAACAACTGAATTTGTTAGTCATTACAGTGGTAGATTAATCAACATACATCCATCGCTGCTTCCACTTTATCCTGGACTGAATACACATCAGCGAGCCATTGAAAATGGCGATACAGAAGCCGGTGCAACGGTTCATTTTGTAACCCCTGAGGTTGATGATGGACCGGTCATCATACAGGCCCATGTGCCTGTTTTTGAAACGGACGACAGTAATGAGCTTGCCTGTAGAGTTCTAAAACAGGAACATATCATCTATCCCAAAGCCATCCGATGGTTTGCCGAGGGCAGGCTAACTGTGCAGAATGGTGAAGTATTACTCGACGGCAATAAATCATTGAAACAACAGGTCTATTCTGATGAAAAATAAACTATCGATATATTTTTTATTTGCTGGCCTTTTCATCAGCCCGCTACTCATCGCTGCCGAACTTCCTGCCAGCCTCGACCTGGTGTACCGGGCAGAGGTCGCCGGAATGAATATTGGCACACTAAACAGGCAACTGCGGCATGCGCAGAATGGTCATTACAGGGTGACCTCGGAAACTAACGCCAGGGGCATTGCCGCAATACTGATGAATGATATCTACCGAGAGGAAAGTGAATTTAAGGTGGAAAAAGGGATGATTTATCCACTCAAATATCATCAGGCACCTGATAAAAAACCGGAAAAAGCACGTATCGCCACCTTTGACTGGGACAGTAAAAAAGTCTCGTTGAATAATGACAGGGTTTACGATATCGAGCCGGGCGTACAGGATCCCGCGTCGTTTCTATTTTTCTGGATGCTGACCCCACCGGAGGAAGGGGGAAAAGGCACTATCTCACTGGTCGATGGCAAGCGCATGACAAAGTACGAATTCAGGATTATCGGACATGAAAAAGTCGCATCGCTGTGGGGGGAAATAGATACTCTTCGTATAGAACGTCAGAAAGAAGGCAATCCTGAAAAGATTCTTCGCATGTGGCTGGCAACAGAGCGAAATTATCTCCCGGTCATCATTGAAAACGTGCGGCCGAAATACAAGATGACATTCACGCTGGAGAAAGCGGAAGGGTTAGGATCAGTGGAAAGAGGAAAGGTAAAAGGGGAAAGGTAAAAGAATTGTATGACGCGTTATGAAAATAACAATGTTTGTAACTTGAAACTTGAACTCAATTAAGCTTCATCCTCATCGCCACCAAAATCAAGCACCAGCTCACCGTCTTTTTCAGTGACGTGAACCTCGCCGCCCTTGGCCAGTCTTCCAAACAGGATCTCGTCTGCCAGCGGTTTCTTGATATTTTCCTGGATCACTCGTGCCATAGGTCTTGCACCCATAGCTGGATCATAGCCATGTTCAGCCAGCCATGCACGAGCACTTTCATCGACAGTAATAACAACGTTTTTGTCGGCCAGTTGCGTCTCCAGTTCAAGGATGAATTTATCGACGACATGAGTAATGGTTGACCTGTCCAGATCCTTGAAGCTGATGATGGCATCCAGCCGATTGCGGAATTCAGGAGTGAAGAACTTTTTGATTGCTTCGCTGCCGTCACTACTGTGATCCTGCTCGGTAAACCCGATAGAACTACGCGCCATCTGCTCAGCACCGGCATTGGTGGTCATGATCAGGATGACATTACGGAAATCTGTTTTGCGACCATTGTTATCGGTCAATACACCGTGGTCCATCACCTGCAGCAACAGATTAAATACATCTGGATGAGCCTTTTCGATCTCGTCAAGCAGTAAAACAGCATGAGGGGTCTTGTTGATTGCCTCTGTCAGTAGTCCACCCTGATCAAAACCCACGTACCCGGGTGGCGCTCCAATCAATCTTGATACCGTATGACGTTCCATATATTCCGACATATCATAGCGAATTAATTCGATACCCATCGTATGGGCCAGTTGACGCGTCACTTCTGTTTTACCAACACCTGTTGGCCCGGCAAACAGGAAATTAGCAACCGGACGATCTTCAGGCCCGAGCCCGGAGCGTGACATTTTAATTGCCGAGGATAATGCTGTGATGGCCTCGTCCTGACCAAAGATCACCCGTTTAAGATCTGACTCGAGGTTGTTCAGGGTCCGTTTGTCTGAACTGGTGACCTGTTTTGGTGGTATACGGGCCATTTTGGCTACTACCACCTCTATTTCATGAATACCTACCTTTTCCTTACGTTTACCCGCAGGCTGTAGATGTACGCGTGCCCCGGCTTCATCGAGTACATCAATCGCCTTGTCGGGAAGATGACGGTCATTAATGTATCGGCTTGATAATTCTACTGCACCGGTAATGGCTTTTTTGGTGTAACGGACCTGATGATGATTCTCGAAAACTGATTTCAGACCATTTAGAATGGCAATGGTTTCATCGATGGAAGGCTCCATCACATCAATTTTCTGAAAACGACGCGAAAGCGCTCTATCCTTCTCAAATATTCCGCGGTATTCCTGATAGGTGGTTGAACCTATAAAGCGGATCTGCCCAGTTCCAAGTACCGGCTTTAGCAGATTCGAGGCATCCATAGCACCACCTGAAGCAGCACCTGCACCAATTATTGTATGTATCTCATCAATAAACAGAATCGCTTTGCCATCCATCTGCTTTAACTCACCCAGTACCGCTTTTAATCTTTTTTCAAAATCACCGCGATATTTAGTTCCGGCTAGCAGGGCTCCCAGGTCGAGAGAATAAATTGTATTGTCTGCAATCACTGCGGGCACTCTGCCTTCCACAATTCGGCTGGCCAGGCCCTCTGCCAGGGCTGTCTTACCAACCCCGGCCTCGCCGACATAAAGAGGATTATTCTTTCTTCGACGGCAAAGAATCTGCAAGGTCCGCTCAATCTCGAATTCACGCCCGATCATTGGATCGATACGTCCTTGCCTGGCTTCTTCATTGAGATTTATTGTATAGGAATCAAGTGCAGTTTTTCTGGTCTCGGCCTCTGCTTCTTCACTTTCTTCGCCGGGTAATGCTTCAAATTCCAGTCTGTCTTCAGGTGTGACACCGTGTGAGATATAGCTAACAACATCGAGCCGATCAATATCTTGCTGTGACAGAAAATATACCGCGAAGGATTCGGCTTCAGAAAAAATAGCAACCAGCACATTAGCGCCATTTACTTCCTTTTTACCTGAGCCCTGGACATGCAAAATGGCTCGCTGGATAACTCGTTGGAAGCCCAGTGTGGGCTGAGTTTCATCCTCACTCTCAGGCGGTAGAACTGGCAAAGTAGTATCAATAAATTCTTCCAGTGCAGCGCGCAATTTCTTTTCGTTGCAGCCGACAGCCTTTAGCACTGTTGAAGCACTTTGATCTTCAAGCAATGCCAGCAGCAAATGCTCTACCGTGATGTACTCGAAATGACGATCACGTGCCGTTTTAACAACTTCATTCAATGTTTGTTCAAGTTCTACAGAGAGCATATGCTAAACCCTGTGAAATTATAGTCTCTATCTTTATCAGTTTTCCGATTCATCTGGTTCCATAATACATTGTAATGGATGTTGGCTTTGTTGCGATAGATCCATTACCTGCCTCACCTTGGTCTCTGCCACTTCTCGCGTATATGCACCGCACACACCAACACCCTTGGTATGAACATGCAGCATGATCTGTGTCGCTTCATCATGATCTTTTCTAAACACACTCTGCAATAACATGACGACAAAATCCATTGGAGTATAGTCGTCATTAATCAACAAAACCCGGTACATATCGGGTTTTTTAAGTATAGGCTTTGCTTCCTGAAGAGCAAGCCCGTCACCTGATTTTTGGTCCGTATCGGTCATAACTCTCTGTTGTGTTTAAATCAATCCCGGATCGTTTTTTTCTATTTGTTTAATATAGGCCCATTCAATCAATTTCCAAGCCCTGGATCTACAGCTGTGCGATAAAAAACCCCTACATATTACCGATAATTGCATCGCCAAAACCAGAGCAACTGACTTTTGTCGCATTTTCCATTAATCGTTCCAGGTCATAGGTGACTGTGCCAGCCTGTATAGCACCTTCGATGCCCTGGATAACCAGATCTGCTGCCTCATTCCAGCCCATATGGCGCAACATCATCTCTGCCGATAAAATCAGCGAACTTGGGTTAACCTGATCTCTCCCAGCATATTTTGGTGCTGTACCATGGGTTGCCTCGAATATTGCAACATCATCGGAAAGATTTGCACCCGGTGCGAGACCGATACCCCCAACCTGTGCTGCCAGAGCATCAGAGATGTAATCACCATTCAGATTCATTGTAGCAATAACATCGTACTCTTTCGGGCGCAGAAGAATTTGCTGTAGAAAGGCATCCGCAATGACATCCTTGATGATAATTTCATTTCCATTGTTAGGATTAGTCATGCGGCACCAGGGTCCACCGTCAATTTCGGTTGCACCAAACTCCTTTTTCGCGAGCTCATAACCCCAGTTTTTGAATGCACCTTCAGTAAATTTCATGATATTACCTTTGTGCACCAGGGTCAGTGACTGTCGATTCTGATCGATTGTATATTGCAATGCTCTGCGAACCAGTCTCTCAGTGCCTTCCTGTGAAATCGGTTTAATACCGATACCGGAAGTTTCCGGGAAACGAATCTTGCTAACAGACATATCATTGTGAAGAAACTCTATGAGCTTTTTAACTTCGTCGCTACCGGCTTCCCATTCCACACCAGCATAAATATCCTCCGAATTTTCACGGAAAATGACCATATCTGTATCCTGAGGACGTTTCAGAGGACTTGGCACCCCCTGAAAATAACGTACGGGCCGTAGACAAACGTACAGATCCAGATCCTGGCGCAAGGCAACATTTAGCGAGCGTATGCCACCCCCTACAGGTGTCGTAAGCGGTCCCTTTATCGATACGACATAGTCCCTTGCAGCCGCCAGTGTTTCAGCAGGCATCCAGTTATCACCGCCATAAGTAGCAACAGCCTTCTCGCCGGCAAAAATCTCCATCCAGGCAATTGCCCGCTTACTGCCATAGGCTTTACTCACCGCAGCATCTATAACTTTTCGCATTACAGGCGTAATATCTACTCCAATGCCATCACCTTCTATATAAGCGATGACAGGTGTATCAGGGACATTCAGACTGTAGTCTGAATTTACGGTAATCTTTTCAGCGCCTGCAGGCACTTCAATTTTTTCATAGGACATCACTAACTCCAGGTCACTGCGGGAGTCGCAGGGAATCTTCAGGGGATATTACCCTGTTCACAAAATGCTAATTTTCACGATTTCTGAAGCAAATGTCCATCGATGAACAGTAATCATGAGGGCATTTTGCTATGACACCATAGGTGCAATATACTCAAACAGAAGAATATCTAATCTACAACAAATATAATGGCATCAAATATAATGGCATCTAAAAATCTTGTTGATACATCCGGAATAAGCAGATAATAAAAAAAATAATTCAAATTCCCGAGGAGGAAGTAATGAAACTTTTCAACCGAAGCTTACTTACATTAGTCATTGCAACAGGTTTGCTTGTCGCGGGAAGTTCCCATGCAGCATCCAAACCCGTCGTTGGCATTGCCGACTTTAAGAAATCCATTGCCATCAACTGGTGGGGAGGCCAGGTAGGCAGAGATATGGCAGATATGCTCGCCAATGAATTAATGGGAACAAGAAAATTCAAGGTTGTAGAACGGCAGAAAATCAATGCGGTTATCGCTGAACAGAATCTGGCAGCCAGTGGTAGGGTCCGTAAAGGCAGCGGAGCCAGTACAGGCCAGTTGACCGGAGCCCAATACCTGGTGACAGGCACAGTTACCTCATATTCAGAAGATGTTGCCAGTACCGGCGGAGGTCTTAGCTTCAAGGGCATCTCTCTAGGTGGCAGCAAAGGCAAGGCATATATTGCTGTTGATCTGCGAGTAATCGATACA
>JARFQE010000045.1 GCA_029287915.1 Arenicellales bacterium | reverse complement strand
GGCCGGTCCGACTGCGTTTGCTTGACGAAGCTCGGTGTCACCGACAGTAGCACGGCTTCGAGTATCGAGCAGAGAAAGGAAACACCAATGGCAATAGCCAGATAGATAAAAAGTAAAGTCATGATCAATTTCCGTGAATATCCAGAATGTTATTGTTCACTATCCTGGTATGGCTGTCTATGACAACCGCCAGGACAGGAAAATCCTCAACCTCACGAAGCGTGCGCTATGCGCACGAACGAGGCCAATGGTGTCTGACCCCCATGGATTAAACAGCCACCTGGAATACGAGGCACCGGCTATGTCGTTGATGCGCTGGAAGCTGCGTTGTGGGCATTCTGGAACAGCGGTTCGTATGCAGAAGGGGCGTTGAAGGCCATCAAGCTGGGCGATGACGCCGACACCACCGGTGCTATCCATGGACAACTGGCCGGTGCCTATTACGGTGTGAAAGTCATTCCGAGAGAATGGTGTTACAAGATCGCTCTGCAGGGGGGATATACTGGCCTTCGCGGAGAAACTGTTTCAGCTGCCCAACGCGCTCGCTAGTTAAACATTAATTGGTATGCAATTTGGTATGCAAAGATTGTTGGCATATCGTTTTTTCACTGTTGGTCGGGATGTCGTATTATCGCAGAATCTCTAAGTAATCAGAGTTTGCTTAATTCTTAGTAATTCTTATTCATTCTTATTCATTCTTATTCAAGCCCGACTCCTTTTATCGATTACTCCAGGCATATTTCAACCTGGTTTCGCCCTTTATTTTTCGCCATATATAATGCATCGTCGGCCTTAGTTAACATGCTTTCCAGTGTTTCATTTTTAACCAGACATGAACAAATACCAAAGCTGGCCGTTATCTTAACTGCTACCGTGTTATGTACTACCGCTGTATTTGCAATTTCCACCCTCAGACGTTCAACCAGTTTAACGGCTTCATCAAGACTGGTTTCTGGTAATACAAAAGCAAACTCTTCACCTCCAATGCGCGCTACAATATCTATTTCGCGCAGCTTATTTTTTATTCGTTTAGCAATAGTCTCGAGCACCTTGTCACCGGCGGAATGGCCATAGTTGTCATTGACATCTTTGAAGTGATCTATATCCATCATGATCACTGATACGGGGTGCCTGGAACGGATGGCCCGTTTAAATGCGAGGTCGCCCTGATTAAAAAATTCTCGTCGATTACTGATGCCGGTTAATTCATCTTTACGTGCCAGACTTTCTGCCAGCTTTTTAGCGGCTTCAAGTTCTTCTTCGGCCAGTTTGCGTTCAGTAATATCTGTGGCAGTTTCCATACGAACCAGGCGTCCATCAACCCACGGTATAGCCTCATCTCGGCACTGGTACCAGCGCTTGTTAACAGTATTCTGGAACTCCCACACATGAACCCCGGTGGGTTGGCCATCCTTATCAAGCAAACGATCATTGGTGCAGAATGAGCAAGGACCATCCTGCCCTTGCTGCAGTGATTGCCAGCAGATTTTGCCCTGTATATCACCCCAGGTATTGCGACCGTACTTGTTTATGAAAAGCAGTTCATGGGTATCCATATCAGATACATAGACTAGTGCATCGATACTGTCGAGAATCGTAGCTATGCTACGATCGTAGACCTGTTTTTCATTTTTGCTTAGTTTATCTGGCATTAGCGTGAATAAATCAAATGATCAGAGTACTAACAATAGGTGCGGCACATTGGATACCTTTCAGTTATGTTATATTTATAGGTCACTATGGACTGCCCCTTATTCTCTATTAATATTAGTTCGATATTTCCTTAAAAGAAAAATCTTTTTTTAACACTAAAGCACACACTAAAGCACAAAAGGGGTCGGAGTGAATTAATTATAATCACTCCGACCCCTTTAATACGCAGTAATACGCAGGTAGCTAATACATAACCATAACCTCGTTACGGCGTAGAAATGGCAATGTCCACGGCGGGTTATAACGTGCAAGTTCAGGCGTACCAGTCGGTGTTATTCCCTTGCTATCCAGCCATGCCATCAACTCGGCCGTTTTTTTCGCAACTTTATCTTCACCGGCAAAGCCAGAAAAACGAATCACTGCATAATTGCTTGCAGGCACTTCACGCAAAGTCACTACTGGATTATTAGGCTTAGGCAGGGTTTCTAGAGTGTATTGGCCAGGCATGACAAAATGCACACGCCATTGTCCACCTGTTTGCTTCATGCTTACCGGTGCGGTCATACTGATTTTTTCTGACTTAGGCTCCATAGTCACTGGCGCAGTCATGCTGATTTTCTCCTTATCACCTGTACGCGATGTGTTGTTGCCAAAAATATAATCTGCAATCAACCTGAAACCAGCGCTGGATGCTTTATCCATTGATCCAGGCACCAGTGTTTCCGCAACAATCTTGGGACTATAGGCACGCAACTCAAACTCCCCTGACTTTTCTATGACCGTGTATTTTGGTTCTTCAATCGCCATCGCTGATCCTGTAATTAATAAAACAAATATCGCTAAACATAGACGCGTTATCATATTAAGCTCCGTATAAATATATCTACCAAAATCATCAGACCATGACGAATTACCGCTATCACACCCCAATCCAGTTAGAGGGGTAACTATTAAAGGGGTCGGAGTGAATTAATTATAATCACTCCGACCCCTTTAGTTGAGAGGGGCAAACAATGTATTGCTCTATCTTATGCCTTATAAGAAGCTGATACCTGCTGCGATGGTTAGCAGTAAAAGTGGTGCTGCGAGGAATGAAAACAGAGCTGTAGATACGAATATGTCTTCTGCTTTTTCTCTATGAGTTCTAATTGCATTATTGATCATGTCTGTACTCCTGTTCTGGTTACGGTTTGTAACAACTACGGCTCCAGAATAGGTCTATGAGCGTCAATGGATCGTGAAAATAGGATCAAGTAAGCATCAATTAATAATATAAAGCTAACACCAATCGCCCCGGGGCGGGGCTCCTACAACACATATTGAATACAGCCCCGGGATAGATCATGTAGGAGCGGCGCCTCTCCGCGATTCGTTCTCCTATCGCTCCGGGGGCGTGGCTCCTATAAGGAAGTGTCAAGTCGCAAGTTTCAAGATAAAGTCAAAAGCATAAAAGCTGGCTTCCGACCTTGCGTGCGCTGCAAAGGCTCAAGCCTCTTAATCAACCGGCGTCATCACCTGGCTGCAATGTCAAGACAAGTTTACTGCACGACAGGTGACGGACCTGAATCTGTTTGCATGGTGTTCATGTAAACATCAACCCAGATTCACATCATCTTCACAGCCTCATACCCATACTATTTGGCAACCGTATGAAGTGCCTGATCAGCCGGGTCTGGGAGATGGACTCAATATCGGTAATCTCAAACCTGGCGGCTTATGCCTCGGTGCACTTTAGTCAATTAACATGAATACTCTACGGAGAAACAATCATGGAAACCACACTATACACCTTTGTAGCGACATACTTTTTTTCTCGTTTAGCCATCCTGGCCGGCGTGGGATACCTGGTATACAGCGCAATGCGCCCAAAAATGGCATTCTCACGAGCGCAGCGGTAACCCTTCGCCAGTGCTTAACACCCACTGCTAAAGGCTCTATTCGATTAAAAGGGTCGGAGTGAATTAATTTTAATCACTACGACCGCCTTATTTAAAATCACCGTCCCTTCACCCTCTCCCCCTGAGGGAGAGGGGATTAAAGACGGCGCGTTGGTCAAGGATTCGCTGTCGAGACGATCTCCCAGCTGCCGTCGGGCTGACGGCAGGCAACGCCATAGGCCCGCTCTCTCCTGCCGCCGACAGTGACTTCATGCTGAAACTCGCGGCAGTAGCGGCCTGAGGTCGTGGTACCTTCTCGTGTGGCGGTCACCGAACCGCTGGCGCTGCCATCGCTCCAGACAATCGTCTCGCCGATTGGTGCCGAGGTCGCCGCGATCTGTGCCTGTTCGTGTTTACGCTGCTGATCTTCATTTATGTTGTCCAGCACTTTCAGGGTAATCGCCGTGAAGGCCAGCCAGGGATATGCATCGTCATCGACATAATAGCCGCCATAACCGCGATACCAGTGGCCATGCGGTCGGTAGACATAGGTATCGTGGTAGCGGCGTACTCGCCGGTCAGGGATAACAACGGTACGGCCATGGTGAATGACCCGTGGTTTTGTATGTTTATGCTTCCAGTGCTTGTTGCCATGTTTATAACCATGTTCATACTTGTGCTTGTGTTTGCTATCAGCCTGGGCCTCGACCGGTGCGAACATACCGATGCTGCCAACCAAACCAACACAGGCCAGTGTGACGATGAATTTGGATAACGTGTTCATGATTTATCTCCCTGGGCAACTCGGACCCTGTGATGTATTCGGGGAACCGGTCCCGATGTGTTTTCTGTCGGTTCAGTTAAATCATATGCCTGTGAGGCTGAACCGTGGATGAACGACAGCGAGAGGAAATGTTAAAAGGGGAAAGGGGAAAGGGGAAAGGGGAAAGTATAATGTTTTACGATTTAGGTTTTACGTAAATCATAATACCTAAAACATAAAACATTATACGTGGCCTGTTCATTATTCTTTGCTATAAAGAAAGTCACTATGCCCCGACCCCAACAAAAACACCTCTCCAAGTCCTCCTTCCTGGCAGGTCTCGACTGCCCGCGTAAGCTGTGGCAATTGCTGTGGGATCGTGACAGTGCGGCACCGTATGGCGGCATGTCGCAGTTAATCATGGAGATGGGTACGCGCTTCGGCGTGCTGGCTCATCAGCTGTATCCGGGTGCGACGCTGATCGATGTGGATTATCGCAACCTGGACCAGGCCCTGCGGGATACGCAGGCGGCGCTTGAGAGCGGTGCCAAAACTATTCTTGAGGCCTGTTTCGTCTATGACCATTTCCGGGTGATGTCCGATGTCGTGGAAAGGCAGGCCGATGGCAGCTGGCACCTGATCGAGGTGAAATCGTCGACGCGGGTCAAAGACGAACACATTCCTGACCTGGCCTACCAGCAGTGGGTGATGCAGCAGGCAGGCTTTCCTGTCTCACGCTGCAGTGTGCTGCATGCTAACAGAGATGGCAGCTGGCCGGATGTGGCGAGTATCTTCAATCTCGTTGACGTGACCGAGCAGGTCAAGCACTGGCTGCCCGATGTGGAACCGGCGCTGGAGGCCATGCGACCGTTGCTGGTGCAAGGCTCCACTGCACCAGAGGCACGCCCGCTGTTCTCACGAGTTTGCCATGACTGTCCGTTTAAGAAGACGGTCTGCTGGCACGGAATTGAGGGCTTCACCATCTATGATGTGATTAATGCCCGCTATCTGCCTGCGCTGGAGCTCGAGGGGATTTTATATATCGATGACATCACGGCGGAGCAGATAGAAAACCTGAATAAAAAGGACCGGGCGAATGTCATTCGCATCCAGCAGCGACGCATTGATATCAACCATCAGGTGATAACAGACCGGCTTGCTGAGCTGGTTTATCCGATCTACTTTTTGGACTTTGAATCCATCGCCACGCCGGTGCCGCTGTTTGACCGCATTGCACCGTGGAAGCAGCTTGCATTTCAATACAGCCTGCATATTCTGCATCAGGATGGACGGCTGGAGCACCGTGAATACCTGCACCGTGAGGCCTCTGATCCCTCCGCAGCGGTTGCGCAGCGACTCTGTCAGGATATCGGTGCGGTGGGATCTATTGTTGTCTACTTCGCCAACATGGAAAGAGGCGTTATCAATAGCCTGATCAACCAGTTCCCTGACTCTGCACCGGCATTGCAGTCAATGACTGAGCGCATGTGGGACCTGCATGTTATATTCGAGAAGTATTACCGGCACTGGCAGTTTGGCTCGAAATCGAGCATCAAGGTGGTGCTGACGACGCTAATACCAGGATTGAGTTATAAGGACCTTGGTATTCAGGAAGGCGGTGGTGCATCGCTCGGCTGGCTGCGCATGATTGAGTCGGATGATGCCGCTTTAAAAGAAAGTTTAGCGCGGGATTTGCTTGCCTATTGTGAGCTGGATACGTTGGCGATGGTGGAGCTGCTTAAAGTCTTAGAAGAAGGTTAAAGGGGAAAGGTTAAAGGAAGACCGTTTTACGTTTTATGTATTACGTATTACGTGAAGTCAAAAGACTAAGGACTAAGGATGAAAGACCAAAGTTTTACGTATTATGTTTTATGTAAGACCTAATCGTAATCCTTCTTAGCTGGGTTTTAGGCAGCCCGGATGGGTGTTGTATGTACCTCTATATCAAGCCCAAGATTTTTCCGAAGGATGCCAATTATTTTGGTCAGATTATCCATAGTTGGGTTGCCGCGAGCGGAAAGCATTCGGTGCAGGCTTTTACTGGGTTTATCTAGTTCAAGTGCCAGCTGTTCGAAACCCACTGTCGCATTGACCAGGTCCCGCAGCACTAAACGGGCAACCTCAGGCTCCCCGTTCAAAAACAGGGTGATGGCTTCATCAAGTAGTGCAGCAGTAAATGCTGGTTCCCTTGATACTCGTTCATTGATAGTGTCTTTATAATCCCTGGTAATAGCCATAGTTCATCTCTGTTTCTTGCGCAATTTGTATTCTTTGCTCAGCTCTATTGCCTTTTTGATGTCATTTCGCTGTCGTTTCTTTGTACCGCCACCAAAAAGCACAATTAAATTTTTACCGTCCTGAACTAGATATATCCTGTAACCGGGACCCCAGTCGATGCGGTATTCGCCTATCCCATCAAACCATTTAATGCTGGATGTATTTCCCAGTTCTAACCTGGCCATGGCAACAGCAACCTTCGCTGCGGCATGAGCGTTCAGGCTATCAAACCACCTCTTATAGGGGTTAGATCCATCTTCCTTGATGTACTCCATAACTTCCATGATCGTTATAGTAACTTATATGTTACTATTTCGCAATGTTTCATATAGCACTGGGTCAGAGGCGAACTACAGGGAAAGAACGTATTAGGTTTTACGATTTACGTGTTACGGGGAAGGCGAAAGGTGAAAGGAAGACCGTTTTACGTTTTATGTATTACGTATTACGAAAAACCACCCCTCACCCCAGCCCTCTCCCCGAGGGAGAGGGTGTTAATTTGGTAAATGTCCCTGGGGTGAATGACGGGACGGCTAGCGTTTCAATCCAGGGGTGCTGGGTTGTCTCTCCGGGGTGCGGGCGCTTTCCTCAGTGGTTAACGCCCCGGGGTCGGTAAGGCGTTGCCATCGGGTGTCATTCCCTTAAGGAATTTGAACAGGTCACTGTCCGTGGAGAGCACCAGGGTGGTGCTGTTGCCGATGATGGGTTTGTAGGATTGCATGGTGCGGGTAAATTCATAGAACGCCACGGCTTCCGGGCTCTGGTTGTATGCCCTGGCATAGATCTCGGTGGCTTTCGCATCTGCCACGCCGCGGATTTCCTCGACCTCGCGGTAGGCTTCTGACTGGATCTTGTTAAGGTCACGGACACGGTTGCCACGGATCCTGGCCGCCTCGCCGTTGCCTTCCGAGAGGAAGCGTTCGGCAATCTGCCGGCGTTCGCTGATCATTCGATCATAGATTTTCGGGCGCACGCTTTCATTGTAGTTGATCCGCTTGAAGCGGATATCGAGCAGCTCGATCCCGAACACATCGACCTTTTCGGCGGCTGCGGTAAAGATTTCCTGCTCGACCAGTTTGCGGCCCTTCTGGATAGGCACCAGTGTGCCCATGTCCAGCTTGCGCTCCGCCTCGGTCAGCAGGGCGTCACGCAAGGGCACGCGATCCCGGGTGGTGCGGATAATCTCGATCAGTTCGTGTTTGGCAACGGCATTGCGCGTTTCACTGCCGAGAATATCGTCCAGGCGTGACTGCGCACTGCGTTCATCACGCAGCCTAAGGAAGTACTGCAGCGGATCGACAATCCGCCAGCGGGCGAAGAGGTCGACCGAGATGTAGAGCTTGTCCTTGGTGGGCATATCCGACGGGCTGCCGTCCCATTCGAG
>JARFQE010000120.1 GCA_029287915.1 Arenicellales bacterium | reverse complement strand
TCGACCTCCGTAAATAGTGGGGTCATGAATAATGGGGTCAGAGAACAATATTCTCAGATATTAGCAACAATTGCCCTCTGACCCCATATAATTCTATTGCTGTATCTCGATATCGTAAAACGTGGTCTGTCCCCTATTATTCTTTTTACTTATTTCAATCGAGTCTGACCCCATTGTTTTCAACATCTTAAAACAAGAATTAAAGGGCGGCTGCTAAAAATTAAATCACTCCGACCCCTTTAATTGATACTTAATCTATGAAAAAGACTGGACAGCTTTCAAGTACTCTGACCCCTTGATTCTTTTTCCAAATACACCATGCCGATAAAATCGCTTATCATCGGGGGCCAAAGTAATCTGTTTCAACACTATCCCGCCAAAGCTGAACTTTTTATATGACGCCTGATATTTATCTTGCCGCCTTTTTTATTCTGCTGCTTGCCTACTTCATACGCGGTATTACCGGTTTCGGCTCGGGCCTGATTGCGATTCCCCTGCTCGCACATTTCCTGCCTTTGACTTTTGTCGTGCCGCTGGTGCTGGTGCTGGATTTCATTGCATCGGTAGTGCTTAGTCGTCATACGCACCTGCAGGTGCGCTGGGATGAGATCCGCAGCCTTTTGCCTGCAAGTATTGCCGGTATTCTGATCGGAGCATTGTTGCTCGTTAATCTTCCACGTGAACCGTTGCTGATTGGCCTGGGCTTGTTCGTCATATTCTTCGGATTGCGTTACCTGTTTAATGTACACAGCGAAAAGCCGATAAGCCGCTGGTGGTCGCTACCGACCGGCTTCAGTGGTGGCTTGATCGGCGCCATGTTTGGTACTGGCGGACCGCCCTTCGTGGTCTATCTCTCGCACCGCCTTCACGATAAAACACAGTTGCGCGGGACCTTGTCCGGCCTCTTCATGCTGGATGGCGCACTGCGCATCGTCACCTTCCTGGTCATGGGTTTGCTGCTGCAGACTGATATGCTGAGCTCGATACTGCTGGCCCTACCACTGTTGGGCCTTGGTCTTTATTTAGGGAACCGGGTACACCTGGGAATTAGCCGCCGCCAAATGCTAGCTGTAATTGGTGTACTGCTGCTTGGCAGCGGCGGGTCCTTGCTATGGAAGGCATGGGCCTTATAAAAAAGCGGGATCTGATCCCAGCTTTTCAATCACCGGCTGAAACATTCTTCTATATTGGCTGGGCGTTAGTCCGGTGAGGCGTTTGAACAGTCTTCTGAAAAAGGACGCATCTTCGTATCCGGCTTGCAGGCTAATGCTATCAACCGGCATTTGCCCTGCTTCTAATAATCGTTTGGCCTCTTCGATACGAAGGTTTTGCACATACTCGATGAAGGTAGAACCAGTAGCAGCCTTGAAACGTCTTTTCAAAGTACGTTGAGGGATGTTGGCCTGTTCGATGACCTGTTGCAGCGCATCAGGTTTTTTGTAGTACTGCTTTAACCAGTCTTCGCATTGTCGAACAACGGAATCTGCATGCGGTGCGCGGGTGACCAGTGATGCATAAGGCAGCTGCCCTTCTGAATGCCATTTGAGTAAATATACTTTGGCGATACGCAATGCTTCTCCCGCACTGGCATGGCGCGAAATGATGTGTACGGCGAGGTCGTGCCATGATGTGGTGCCGCCCGCGGTGACGATACGTCCGGCGGCATCAGCAAACACCAGGTTCGGCTCAGGCTGGAAATGTACTTTGGGGTATTTTTTTCGAAACAGCTCTTTGTAACCCCAGTGGGAAGTCGCGGGGCAACCATCCAGTAGTCCAGACTCGGCGAGCATGATGGCGCCGGAACAGGCGGAATATAGTGTGACGCCGGCTTTGTATTGCTGGCGTATCCATTGCATCAATTCGGGGTAACGGCCTTTGATGTCTTCATCGGGCCCGAGCCAGAGTTCCGGCAGGATGATGATACTTGCTGCCGGGCTTTCGCTAATGCTGCAGTCTGGCCTTACCGGGATGTTATTACCACAGCTGAAGGCGTCCTTTTCTGGCGATACGATGCGCACGCTGAACAACTGTTGTACGGTGTTCGATCGGACCAGTGTCTGCCAGATATTGCCGGCAGCCATCAGCACATCCAGCATGCCGTATAGTGCGGAGCCGGCGGTTTCGGGTACAGCAACGATGAGAACCTCTACGGGTTTTTGTTGTGTCACGGTAGTTATCCTCTGAATTCTGCAAAGAGTGGCACAAATGCCCTGTTTTTGTCTAATTTCCATCTTATAACAGCTGATGTCAAGACTTATTGTTATCGCAAGCCGTCACACAACGGCCTTTCAACAACACTTGAACAGGAGACGACAATGAACACACAGGATAAACAAACACGTAACGGCCTTAACCTGGCGCAGATGACAGGCACCATCGATGCACTGAAAAGTGATCCATCGCTGGCTCAATTCGAGTTTCGTGCCCGCAACCAGTGGGTTAGCGGTGGTGAAAACTATTCCACCATTCAGGGGTTTTACGGTGCCGGTGCCGAGGATGAGTCACGCACTGAACCCTTTGTTTATACCAATGGTGAGCCGCCGGTGCTGCTGGGCGACAACGAAGGCGCCAACCCGGTTGAGTTCCTTCTACATGCGCTTGCCGGTTGCGTTACCACCACCACGGTTTTACATGCCGCTGCTCGAGGTATCGAGATTCGGAAGCTTTCGACAGAACTGACTGGCACTATCGATGTGCAGGGCCTGCTGGCATTGGACGATTCAGTAGCGGTAGGTTACGAGTCGATTCGTATTGCCATGGATATTGAGGCGGACTGCAGTGATGAGGAACTGGATGATTTACTATCGTTTGCCAGGGATCATTCGCCAGTTTGTAGCACGGTGTGCAAACCGGTACCGGTAACTGTTGAGCGCGTTAAGCACATGCGTGCAGTTGCCTGAAGTAGGCAATACCCGGTCCCCGCATTAGCGCGGGGGCCATTACATGAGGAAAAACTGCTCAGCTATTGTGGCCACTAATCTTTGCGTGCAGCGGTTTGGTTTCCTCGTATTTCTGCAACTGTTCGTCGGTGGCCTTATGCTGAAACCTTTCCTTCCATTCGCTGTAAGGCATGCCATATACGGCCTCTCTTGCGTCACCGTCACTGATATCCAGCCCGCGCTCCTGGGCAGCTGCCAGATACCATTTCGATAGACAATTGCGGCAGAAGCCGGCCAGATTCATCAGGTCGATATTTTGCACATCCGTGCGCTGTTGAAGGTGTTCGACCAGCCCGCGGAACGCCGCGGCTTCCAGCTCGGTTCGTGTTTTGTCATCCATCGTGTCACTCACTGTTTAAAAAAGAACTTGATTTGTCGCATGCACCTATCTTCGCGCTAGTGCCCAACGTTTTGCTAACCCTAAATGATATAGCGAATGGCTATGGTCAGCACACCAAGTGTCATATTGATACCAATCAGTGTTCGTATCTGTGCCAGCTTGGCGCCAGCGGCTGGCCAGTCTTCAGCAGCAACGGCCTGTTTTAATCTTCTATAGGGTGCAAAAAATACATGGAAGAAAATCAGCATCATCAGAAAACCGATTACCATCATAACATTGATATGCATACCCAGGACCTTGAAGCCACCATAAATATTAATAATCCAGAAGCCGGTGACGAGGATGGTAATAATGGATCCCCATACCCATGGAAAGAACCGGCCAAACACCCCGACCCACAGCCGCAAACGTTCCGGGGGTTCCAGCTGACTGGCAGCAATTGGTCGTAATTGCATGTGCGCAAACAACATACCACCAACCCAGATGACAACCGCCACAACATGAAGCATGAGTAAAATATTGATCATAAAACTATCCTTGAATAATGGGTTGAACAGTCTGCAGCTAACTGCACTTTTTTTAAAAATGAATTATCTTATTTTCTTCTTGATACGGTGGGGGCGATAACAAGCCCCACATGGCAGCAAAAATATAATCGTGATCTGTCCCCGATTACCTCTAATCATACCCTGTCCACTATTGTTAGAACGATTCTTTTTCCAGTTCCAGAACTATCTGGCTGATGTACGGCCCAATCTGATTGTCAAAACCACTCCACTGTTTGTATTCTTCAAACTCGGCAATGACTTTGGGTTTCATTTCATAATCCATCATGTCCTGTTCATAAAATTTCCTGATTATTGCCTGTAGCTTCTGGTAAATCGCCCCAAATGTTTTAATCAGATCTTGATTACCGCTTTTTCCATGACCCACGACAACGTGATTTGCATTGAAGGTCAGTGCTTTTTGAGTCGCTTCATAGGCGCCTTTGAAATTACCATGCCCCATAAATGAGAAATGTTCGTTGTTGACAATATCACCGGTAAACAGCACACCCTCATCTTCAACATAAACCATCAAGTCAGTCGTCGTATGCGCTTGATCAAATAACACAACCTGAAACGTCACACCACCAATCTGGTAGGCTTTATTTTCTGCCGGCGTATTCGGTATAACCGCTTTGGTTCCTGCAAAGGCCTCATCACCCAGCCGTTCGGCAAAGCGATCCAGCCAGAATTTATCTTCTCCATTTTTTAACAAGGTAATCAGTTCGGGATGTGCAACGGTGAGCGCATCAGGGTATGCCTCGACCAGCGCCTGATTTGACAGCCAGTGATCGCCATGGAAATGCGTTGTAAAAATATGAGTAATGGGCTTGGAGGTTACCGTTTTAATTTTTCGCAGGATCATTTTGCCGATTTCATAACTGCTGCCGGTATCAATAACGACAACACCGTCATCGGTCACAACAAAACCCGGATTATTGTGAAACCCATGGCTCACTTTCGGGTCTTCATCATGCGGCCCATGTTCTATGACATAGGTATGTGGGCCGATTTTTTTAGGCTCTAAGTGTGGCCACTGAAGTGCAGAGGCCTGCTGAGTACTAAAGCAAAAAATTGCCAGTAACAGGATTGAATAAGTTTTCATAATTCCATATTAACAATAGTAGGGGTCAGACTACGATAATTTTCACTGCTTTTCTATGGTTTCTCAATACCGTAAACGAGGTGTGTGTCCGATCACGCGAATAGAACTTAGCTTCTTGCTATTCATTGTCGTAAAGCAAACGAAGATAATTCCGATAATGAATGATCTGTTTGCTCAAGGCTACAGGATTTTTCAGTATGCGAGACAGGATGATGCCGCCTTCCATGCAGGCTGAAAGCATATCGGCAAGGTCATCGATATCAGTTTCAAACCGTGGCTGGTATTTTTCTTCGACGAGTCGCAGTTGCTCTGAAAACAACTTACGCCATGACAGCGTGCCGTCTTTAATCATCTTGATCACGTCATCATCAAACTGCTGGCTTTCATAGGTAAAGGCTGCGACCAGGCAGCCGGGGTGATGAACTTTAAGTTCCGCCATTGCCTCGGCAAGTAGTTTCAGAAACACCAGCATCTGCTGCAGCGGGTCATCGGTCAGCTCCCTGGCCCGCCCGAGCAACTCATTGAAGAAGACATCATCGGCATCGAGGTAGCGCTTCAATAACCCCAGCGCCAGGTCATTTTTGCCCTTGAAATGGTAGAAGAACCCGCCCTTGGTGATATGCGACTGCTGGATCACTTCGTCAATCGACGTGCCGGCAAAGCCTTTTTGCAGGATGATCTGTTCTGCTGTCGTCATGATGCGATGTTTGGTATTACTGGCTTTTTCACCCATTTCCACCTGCTCCGTGTCATGAAAACTATACCGTCAGTATAGTTTTTCTGTCCGAACCACGTCCAGTTGCATGCTGATCCATGCAACTAACTGATTAATAAATATAAATTAAATTCGAAAGTCCGTACTGTTCGTCCACTGCTTTTTCCCGCCAATGGCCGTAAACTTTTTATCAACAGCACAGATATTGATATTAATAATGAAGAGGAGAAAGCCATGTGTCTAAATTGCCAGTTACCCCAGTTTGATCACGAAAAATCTGACAGCTTTGCTGACCGCCTGGTCAATGCACTCAATGAAGGGGCATTATGTGTCATGTTGTCTATCGGCCACCGAACACAACTGTTTGACCATCTTGAAAAGCTTGGTCGCGTGAGCAGCGCAGAACTCGCTGATGGTGCAGGTCTCAATGAACGCTATGTTCGCGAATGGCTGAACGCACTGGTTGTCAGCAAGGTCATCGACTATCACCCGCACGACAGAACCTATTCCCTGCCTGATGAACACGCATCGTGGCTTACCCGCGGTTCAACTGAAGGCAACATCTCGGTGTTCGCCCAATACATACCGATGATGGGAACAGTTGAAGATGACATCATCGATTGTTTCAGGAATGGCGGCGGCGTGCCGTATGAAAAGTTCCCGCGCTTCCACGAAGTGATGGCCGAAGATAGCGGCCAGACCGTGCTAGCGTCGTTGACAGAGCACATCCTGCCACTGATACCTGGACTGGAAGAGAAGCTTGAGCAGGGCATTAAGGTGCTCGATGTTGGCTGCGGCCGTGGCCGTGCAATAACCCTGCTCGCCGAGTTGTATCCACACAGCACTTTTGTTGGTGTCGACCTGTCTGCAGAAGCCATTGAATATGCCACCCGGGAAGCAACAAAAAAAGGTCTGCGCAATGTCGACTTTCAGATCAGAGACGTGACCGATTTCGACCAGCAGGACAGTCACGCACGCTATGACTTTATAACAACATTCGACGCCGTTCACGACCAGGCAAAACCATTGAATGTTCTTAAGGGTATTAATCGTACGTTAACGGATGACGGGATTTACCTGATGCAGGACATTCATGGTTCCAGTGAAGTACAGAACAACATGGACCACCCGGTTGGCCCGCTGCTGTACACGCTCTCAACCACTCATTGCATGACCGTTTCACTTGCCCAGGGGGGTGATGGCCTCGGTACCATGTGGGGACAGGAGAAGGCGCAGGAACTGTTAACTGAAGCTGGTTTTACCGACATCGTAATCCATCAGCTGGAGCATGATTTCCAGAATGATTACTACGTAATAAAGAAGTAGATAAAGGGAAAATTATGAAGTAATCAAGGTAATCAAGGGGTCAGAGTAGTTGATCTAGTTGAAAAGATGGAGACGGAAAGTTATGGTGGCTGTATCAATCAAACATATCAATCAAACTATATCAATCAAGTTGAGAAGAGTTAGCTAAATGTCAGTAGAACGTGCAATTCTAGCCGGTGGATGTTTCTGGGGCATGCAGGACCTGATTCGGAAATTACCCGGTGTGCAGTCAACGCGTGTAGGGTATACCGGTGGTGATGTAGCCAATGCAACATATCGTAACCACGGTACCCACGCTGAAGCGATCGAAATTGAGTTTGATAATGAGATCATAAGCTACCGGGACATACTGGCGTATTTTTTTCAGATTCATGATCCCACAACCCTCGACCGGCAAGGTAATGACAGGGGACCTTCATACCGTTCTGAAATCTTTTACCTGACAGAAGAACAGCGGGCTGTTGCCGAACAAACGATTGAAGATGTCAATGCTTGTGACTTATGGCCGGGCCCCGTGGTGACGAAAGTCTCAAGGGCGAGTGAATTCTGGGAGGCCGAACCCGAGCACCAGGATTATCTTGAACGTATTCCAAACGGTTACACCTGTCATTTTCCACGGCCCGGCTGGGTATTACCTGGCAAGTCCTAATAGCTGAGAGCTGAACGCAACCCCTGATTGGTCATTCTTTTTTCCTGTTGAAGTGCTGCTCGAGCTCTCCGCACAGGTCGCCATGGTCCACGGTCGGGGTGAAGATGACGATATCAAACGGCAGGGAGTCGCGGTTCCAGGCTTCTGCATAGGCCGCCGGCTCGGTCTTTTCAGGATCAACTTCGATCATGCCGATAGCAACAATATCTGCCGCTGTCTGCAGGTTGTTTTCAAGATAAAGCGGCAGGCCGCGGTCGTTGCGCGCGTGGCCAAGCCCGGTAATCAGAACTTTTACCGGCTCATTGATACTGAGCAGGGTTTCCGTCAGCGCCGCGTCACGTATACGCTGTGCCTGCATCATCATGCTGCCGGTCTGTGCATCGAGCAGGTTGCAGTGCGAGGTATTGATTTCTTGCAGTAGATCGCTGCGCTGCGCATCGCTAAACGGGGTATTGTCAAGGATGCGCCGATAGTCTGCCGGCAGCCTGTCTTCGCCCTGCTTCAACACTTCCATCAGCTTTTTCCGATCCAGGTTTGCCGCTACGATCGGGTAGCCGGCAGCCAGGGTTTCAACGAACAGCGGGCGGTACTGGTATTCATAGTCCCAGCCGGTCTGCGTCTGGTTCAATATTTCGATCAGCTGATCGGCAGAGGTTATCTCCACGCCTTCCAGCCGCTTGCCCTGCTCCTTGTAGATCATCTCGTAGGCGATGCCGGCATCACGTCCGGCTAGTGCCAGTTGTCTGATCACCCATGCCTGGTGGCGGTGATGAACGCGGTTGTCATGCAGTTCACCGAGTAACAGATAGTCGGCTTCAACGATGCGTTGTCTCAGCCGCTGCCGGTCAATGAAGGATGCAGACTTTACCTGGTAGATTCTATCGACCAGTGGATGATCAGAATACAGCAGTCCATCAGCATCAACTGCATCAACAGAGGGCGGCGACACGCAGCCTGTCAACAACGCCAGCAGGCCTGTCAACAGCAGACCTGTGAGACGCCGGGATCGTGTTATAGCAGGGCGGCTAATGCTACTGCATTGCGAGCTTGACTGAATCACTACCAGTGTCCTGAGCCCGGGTCGCCCTTGAATGGCCCAATAATAGCAGCTGTTATCCAGCCGCCATAGAATTCACCAGGCTGCGCCTGTACGCGTTCACCATCGACATAACAGGTAATGCGTGCGGGATAAAAACACAGATAGTCGCGTATTTTCTCGAAAGCTGGAAACGGTTCGCTGTAGCTCCATGCGACCGGGATGCCTGCCGCATCATGCACCAGCTTCCAGTAGCTGGCACTGCCTTTCCACTCACAGAAGGAACTGCCTGCTGTGCGGCTGAGCAGTGACATATCGATGTCTTGCGGTTGAATATAAACGGTCGGTGGACTTGCCGTTTCCAGTACCCGCAGGGTATCTACTGAGCGCGCCACCAGGGTGTCATTCGCGAACACTTCGACAGTAGCTGAAAAAGGTTCGAGTTTGGGCGGCCGGGGATAGTCCCAGACTGACTCCTGTCCTGCCTGTGGCTGGTCAGCAAAAGGCGGGCGTTTCTGTCCCCGGTATTGCCACATGGATGACACTCAGTTCTACCTTGTTCGATCAACTGTCATACGCTTGCCAGCTAAACAATTACTGTTCAGCACAGACTTGATCGCTGCAGCGCGAGCGATAGCGCCTGCGGGCAAATACGCTATACACCTGTTCCGCCAGCCAGTGAATACCCGGCAGCGAAACAAAAACTGCCAGCAAGTGGTAGCGCGGAATATGACGCCACAACGCGACAAACGCGGCCGCGCCGCTGACCATCTGGCCATCGCTGTCGCGGACGTGCATACGCTGCATGGCCTGCTGCCAACTCAGACCATGTGCCTGCAAGGTGTCCGGCTGCTGCTGGATATCCGTCCACTGAATGCGCCGCTCGCGGTCAATGCGCTGGTAATGTGCAATCTCGCGACGGCACAACGGGCAACCACCATCATAAAACACAATCGGCCGGCTCATCGCTGTCTTGTCCGTCATCGTTATATCCCCATTGGCAAACTTCGAATAATGAAGCTTAGCCGAAGGGATGTGAAAAGCAGGTGAAAATCCTGCTGCGCAAGTCTTGCCTCACTATTTAAAAAAGACCGCTTAAAGTGTAATCGTGGTCTGTCCCCTATTACTTAAAGTGTAATCGTGGTCTGTCCCCTATTATTACTTAAAGTGTAATCGTGGTCTGTCCCCTATTATACTTATTCAAACTCCATCGACTGAAAGACTTGCCCGGCATTGCGTTTGGACAAAAATTCGGCTGTTGGTAAATGCATAAAATCAGACTGATCAATTTCATAGGCTTCCAGCAGTGATCCGCCATCTTCGAGGACTGCACCCACCTTCTCGCGAAGAAAAACCAGGTAGTCCTTTGTGTAACGCGTAACCTCTGCCATATCAGTTGGCTCACCATGTCCCGGAATGACATATTTCGCGTCCAGGGCAGCAAAGTTGTCCCAGCTTTCTATCCAGGCGGCGGTATCTGTTTCTTCAAACAATGGCAACATACGTTGATGAAAAGCCATATCTCCGGAAATCACCAGCTGTTTTTGCGGCAGCCAGACAATGATATCTCCCGGACTGTGTGCTGGGCCCAGGTTAAGCAGTTCTATACGCTCGCCGCCCATTTCAATTATCTTTTTATCTTCAAAGGTCTCATCGGGCATCACAACTTTTGTGCCGTCAGCCTTGTCCTTCAGAACTTCTTTTTGCTGCTCAAGAATATCAAGCGATTTCTCTTCAATCTCGTGTGCTGCATCTTTATGCGCGATCACTGTCGCGCCCTGCTCTTTCCAATAACCTGAACCGAGCATCGCATGGCCCTGTCCATTTTCCAGCACTACATACTTGACGGGCTGGTCGGTGATTTTTTTTATTTCTGTATGCAAAGCCTCTGCCAGCAGGTAACTGCCGCCGGCATTGACGACCAGAACGCCCTCAGTGGTAATAACAAAGGACAGGTTATTGTTATGTCCCGAGTTTTCATACCTGGCCGGTGCCGTAGCACCGATAGCAGACCAGACGCCATCAATGACCTTTTGCGGTTTGTCATAAAGCATCGAGTCCGGTGCCTTGTCACTGGTATATAAGGCTTCACCGCTAAGAGCTGGTGCAGCAGCCATAATCTCTGGTTCTACCTTAGACTCTGACTCTGCCCTGGTCTCTGACTCTACAGGAGCAGCAACTTGCTGCTGGTCTGTCGTCTGCACAGCGGCCTTTTCTTCAGTATTCGCAGGCGTGCTGTTTTCAGATACTTCATTCGAATCACATGCCGACAATAGTATTATCGGAACTAAAATAGACAGGTTTATGAACGTTTTTCTCATATCAATGGCTCCCTGCAGCATATTTGTGTGGACGGATCAGGGTACTTGAAATCTTTTCCTCATGGTAGTCCCAGTCTTTTTGACTGCCTCCAGCTCAACCTGTAGACCCGGGTCGGTGAGCACCGTGTAGATAACAGCGATCCGAACTCCTCCTTGCACTCTGCAACAAATGGATAAAAACTGTCGCTATGCGCATAAAACAAAAGATTCCGATGCATTTATTCGTCAGTACGGCAGTACTGCTGGTCTCGCTATTCGTCGGCGCAGTGGCCAGCTCACGGGCAGATATAGATTGGGAGACCTACTGGCCTGGTGACGATGACGAGGTCATCGATGCCATTAACGAGGGCGAACTGAATTTCCTCGACAGGCCTCCCGATAAACCGGTCCATCACCACCACAACACATTCATCATCCAGCAAAACAGTATCGAAACGGGCTGGATCAAGCTGCTGCAATGCCATGAAAACCTGGATACATTTGGCCGTGCCCAGATTGTCTATAACGAGGGCAGGATCCGCAATCTGCGTATTACCGAACATAACAACATCGTCGAGGCCCGCGTGGAGGGTCATACTGTGCAATTAACCGATGTAAAAAATCATGCCCGCCTATGTATCGAAGCTGAAAGCCGCGCATTGATCGCGCAGGATGATGGCAGCTTTGTTTTGCAGAACGGCCCGTTCATGAGAAAGTTTCTTGATGGCTATTTCCCGATGCGTGTATCTATCGATATCCAATGGCCTGCCAATCTCAGCTTCGTTGCTATTGAACCCGTCGAGCAACAGGGGTTCACCGTCACCACGGGCAGACAGAGTCTGCAGCTGGATAGCTGGTTTGAAGGCAGGCTGATAACACGAATCAGATTTAAACGTGTTCCCGAAACAGCAATCCAGTAGCAAAGCAAACGATCGACGGGTTAAACAGGAATCCTGCAACGATGAATACTCAATTTTATATTTCTGCTGGTTGACCAATGATGGGATTCAGGCGGACGGACCAGGCATGCTGCTCACGATCCCCCATGCCATCAGCAACAGCACTGCAAAGTACAGCAACCGGGGCAGCCAGGTGGCAAATTCGTCATCGAACTTCTGCAGATGCTGGTATTCGGACTCGGCATAGCGACAAATGACTTCTCCCGCATCACCCGTTGCCTCCCCTGCGGCGGTAACCAGCACCGCACTGCCATCAAAATAGACCGACTGGGACAACGCATCGCTCAGCGAGAGACCTGACTGCAGCCGTTCAAGAATTGCTTCAAAGTCTTTTCTTATTCTGTTGTCTGGCACTGTGCTTGCTGCCAGCGGCACGGCATCAAACACCGGAATACCCGCTTGCAGCAGCAGGCATAACACCTGTAGGAACTGTGTTCGATTACGCCTTATGCTGGCGGCACCGAACAGTGGCAGATGCATGATCAGGCGGGCAATCCAGTCGCCAGCGTCATTGCGTTGCAGCCGGCTTTCACGCAACCATATTGGCAACTGCTTCAACCCATACGGTATGAAAGCTAATAGCAGGCAGACGCCCAGGGTTCTAATTAGATAGACCTCGGCGGAGATTTTCCCAACTACCAGCTGCGGCAAAGGAGAAATGAATATGGCCATTACCAGCAGCAGCACAGGTAATATCAGTTTCGTTTTTACTTTTCGTCTATGCTGCACGCGTCGATCATAATAGCGAGCCAGGCGTCGATAGACAGACTCCGGGCTACCCGCATGCATGACTGCCTGCAATAGATTTGTTTCAAACGCAGTGAATAAACCAACATGCTTGCCCGCTGCTGCAACACTATGCCCATTGCCGATAGCGATAGCGGCCTGCCCGGCACGCAACGCGAGCTGCCCGGTGCTGGATGCGGCTATCGTTTTCAGTGCACGATCGGCTGGAACACCCGCACCTTCCAGTGTCGAGAGCTGTGAAAATAGTTCAGTGCGCTGTGACTCAGGTAGGTCCTGCATGGGAATATTTGGCAATGATAACCGTACACGTCCTGGGCATCATGAACCTCCTTGTTCATATAAAGGTAGAAAATCTAGTCTAGCAGTTTTCTGGAAATCGTGGTCTGTCCCCTATTAATCTAAATTCCGTACCTATTGCATCTTGCACATTGCCTCAAATAGGTTAAAACTAGCAACATGTGTGCAAAAGAAAAGCCTCCGGTGCATTTATTAGTCAGTATGACCTTACTGCTGCTGGTCTCGCTATTCGCCAGCGCAGTGGCCAGCTCACGGGCAGATATAGATTGGGACACCTACTGGCCTGGTGACGATGACGAGGTCATCGATGCTATTAACGAGGGCGAACTGAATTTCCTCGACAAACCAATAGATAAACCGGTCCATCACCACCATAACAAAATAACCGTGCTCAAAAGTAGTATCAAAACGGGCTGGATTAAGCTTCAGCAATGTCATGACAACCTGGACATATTTCCTCGTGTGCAGATTGTCTATAAAGAGGGCAAGATCCGTAATCTGCGTATTACCGAGCATAACAATATCGGCGAGGCCCGGGTGGAGGGTCATACTGTGCAATTAACCGATGTAAAGAAGCATGCCCGTTTATGCATCGAGGCCGAAAGCCGGGCATTGATCGCACAGGATGATGGCAGCTTTGTTATGCAGAACGGCCCGTTCATGAGAAAGTTTCTTGATGGCTATTTCCCGATGCG
>JARFQE010000079.1 GCA_029287915.1 Arenicellales bacterium | reverse complement strand
CCTGGCTTCCCGGCTTCCGGAGATGGCGCGGGCCTTTGGCCCCGCTTGAGGGGAGAGCCGTATGCGCTGAAAGGCGCACGTGCGGTTCGGGGAGGAGAGACCGGGAAATAGTTCAACTACGCCCGGTCTCTCACTCTACAGGCGCTCGAGCTTCTGGCGCTCCCATGCCTGTGCCGCAACACCGGCGTGCAGGCTGAACCCAGATTCCTTCGCCACTTGTGCAAACCGGTCATCCTCCTCCCAGGACGGAATCGTCTGCAGCGTGAATACCTTGCTCCCCTGCTGTGGCCCCACGGCTATACGATAGCTGACCGAGCACCCCAATACCTGTTGCATGGGGTCCTCATCCGCATCACCCAGATTCAGGTAACTGTTCTCTTCATCGCGCTCGAGGATGCCTTCGCGCTCCAAAAACCTGGCCACGCGGTGGCTGATCGTGTGTACCAGCTCTTTCAGTTCCTGCTGTTCCGGCCCGTTGGTTCGCTGAAACCGTCTTCGACCGTGTTTGGTTTCCGTGTAAACCCCATCCAGGAACAGCAGCTACATCCACCACGTGACTCAGTCCGAAACCGGTAGCGCCAATCTCATCCAGCGGAATGCCACCAATTTCACGTGGCAGACCAACCACTCGCCCTATTTCATCTCGTACCCAGGCCATGCATTCTTCATCAGTACCCATATCGGGAGCAAAGATATAGGTATCTTCATTACGCAGGGCATTGGCGAGAGCCCGTATTAAGTGTTCTTTTTCGGTTTTCGGCATTTTGGGGTCGCCGTAGAGCACAGCCTTGCCACCACCATAGGCCAGACCGGCAGCCGCATTTTTAAAAGTCATGGCGCGTGCCAGCCGTATGCATTCCTCGGTGCTGACATCAGCAGCCATGCGAACGCCCCCAATGGATGGACCTTTGGCTACGTTGTCCACCACCAGCACTGCCTTGAGATTCACGGAGGGCTCATAAACATGTATTACTTTTAATGGACCCAGTTCATCAGCGAATTTAAAAATATCTCCCATCCTTGTTTCCCAAAAATGATATATCTGTATTAAATGGATTGTTATGTTTCAGACAATTGTTAACTGAAACCCGCACTACTGGCAAATTGGCGCAATAATGAACATCTGTTTTGGGGCGTTAGCAGGCCGTGAGGCCTTAATCAACTGGTCTGAAAAACCAGGGCCAAACCATTCAGCTAAAACAGGTCACTTGAATAAAACCCAAGTGGGTTATGACTGAATTGCTATACGTGATTTTGTAATATCGACCGTATAATTTTCCACAATCAGCCTTGAAGCATGATGCGAGTAATCCCGCCCGTTTTCACTGCAAAAACAGTAATAACAAAAACATATATTGACAGGTTTACAATCATCAAGGTGGCATGCACCTTTGGATTAACCGTGAATCGCAATATCAGCGCGATCACAAACGTGACGCCAAGTAATGGAGCGGTTGGTGCAAATGGATAACCGAACACTGGCCACAGAAATATACTCCAAAGCATGAATACCGCCAAAATCGTGAAATAGGCTTCGTGAACGCCATAATAAATGGATCGTAAATCATTCGACTCTTCACTGATGTCTGGAAGTATCAGGCTCGTACCAAAATAGAGCAGTGTGGGCCCTGTCAGAAGATACAGGTAAATAAAGAAGGTGATATCCTCTGCCGCTCGCAAACCTACTGCAGACCACCAGAAGAGCAAATGCACAAACAGTTGATACAACACCAGCATGGTATAAACCGAGTAATGCTGGAGTTTTAATGACTTATGCCGCCTTAAGTACTCTGCCAGAACAGTCAGTATACGCACGACACCGAGACCATTAATCACCGCCGCTAACGCGAGAATAAGTGGCCAGACATCAATCTTAACTTCCATACGCAGAATTATATTGCAATGCTATTTTAAGGATAATCTACCTAGAGGATCATACATCGACGGCCGTATAAATAACAGACGGCCGCCGTTACGAGATATGCTAATACGTAGTTTTACTTTGGCAGATCCTTGAACATAGTATTCACAGCATAGCCCAGTCTTTTCTTCTGTATTTCTGGCTCCAGGTTCTTCATTTCTCCTGTTGCCGCTGATATCCAGGTTACAAACCCTGTTTCAGGATCAATCAGGATAACAACCAGTGCCGCTCCGGGTACATTTTCCAGGGTTTCCAGCTTTGTCTCCGGATTTGCCTTGAGTTTCAAGGCATCCATATCCACACCCAGTGCATAAGCGACAAACAAATCCGGATTAGCATTTACCTGTGTCATACCGCGATTACGCATCGCTTCGTTGATCAGATATTCGATTTCAGCATCAGCATCAAATTTCGGCGGTTCCCAGTGGCCTTCTGCATCTTCGACTATACCTATCGACGCAAGGAAAGCATAGGTTTTGTAGCCACTGAAGTTAACCTTTGGATCAGCTTCACTTTCGACCTTGATGTCGTCTTTTGGAAAAGTTGTACAACCAGTAACAAACCAGGCCATTACCAGGATTGAGATAATAATTTTTTTCATAGTTCACCTTGTAAATGTGTTAGCAAAAAAACCGTCTATTGCATTCGATTAACCACTTTAACCATAAGTGGTTACACTTTATCGTCTGCTTGCAAAACTATTTCTTTTGCTGCTGTGCCTGCTTCTTGAGCTCTTCCCATTTCTGATACTGCTCTCCTGTCAGGATTTGCTGCACCTGTTTCTGGGCATCACCCTGGATGTGCTTCAGCTGCTTGGCCACTTTAATCTTCTGCCTTAGACGCAGGTGTTTACCTGCATGCTCCCAGGCAACCTTCATGAAGCCGCGCATACTCGTCGCCATGACCGGCACCAGCTTCTCCAGTTGCTCATCAGAAAATCCAATCTTTAGCTGAATATCGAGCAGTTTTATTTCCGCCAGATCCTTCATCATGTCCATGATGGCCGCTTCTCTAAGTGCGTTGTAATCTTCCAGCTGTTTGTCAGTCAGGATCCCTTTCAGTTTTTTCTGATAATCAGCCTGCGCCTGTTTAACACCTTTAATAAATTCGTTGGGGTTTTCTTCCTTGTTGGCCTCCTCTCTCTCGATAAGTGCATGAAGCGTCTTGCCAAGCTCGCCCAGGGCCGCAGTCAAATCCTTGGCCTGTTGATCATTGAGATCAAGCTTGGTTTCCAGTTCGGCAACGATTTCATCCGGTGAGAAGTCTGCCATTGCATCCGCGGCAATCGATACCGGACTGCTAAGTATCATTAGCATAAATAAAACGATCCTAAATATACTGGTAAAAGAATTTAGAAATAATTGTTTCATTAGTTGTCTCCCTGAAATTAACTTTATTGACAGAACCCAGGTTTCAAGTGCTCTACCCTAAGCTCAATATGAACTCAGTGTAGTCACTAACACATTATTAATTCTTGGCTTTTTCTTCTGCTTTCGCTTTGGCGCTGGTGATTATGGTTTGCCATTCATCTGCTTTTATATGTGCCAGCATCGCGCTGCGTTGCTGCCATAGCTTCTCTACTTCCTGCTTACGTTTCGTAAGAACGTTGGCAACCATCTGGTCAAATTCTTCGGGTGTGGATTCGTAGTTCTTGACCAGTTTGTCGAACTGCTTGATATCTTTTGACACATGCTTGTTGAAGTCCTTGATGGCGTCTTTCAAATCACCCAGTCCGTCCAATGCTTTATCGCGGCGATCTTCTTCAACGATGGTTTCCTTTATTGGATGCTTCATGTACTTGGACGTAAGTTCACCAAACGGCCCGCCTCCGACACCGAAAATAATTAATATTGCGAGTATTGTTGCTGCTATCATTTTGTAATCCTCAGTCTATGTGGCTAGTCGGTCAAGGCTTTCCATTCATCAGCACTGGCTTCGCTGCGCATGGCAAAGATAATGTCGCGGTACTCGGCAAATTTCGGATTTCTTTTCGCCGAGAACTCATCGACCAGCTTCTGTAATTCTTCATGCGTAGCATCGTAGTTTTCATGAAGTGTCATGGCCTGTTGATTGAAGATTTCAACATCCTGCTGTATGGATGCAGACACATCAATCAATTGCTGACCGAGCTGTTTGAGTTTTGCTGCTCGTTCTGGTTCCTTGATGGTTTGATCTACTGTGGCATTCCACTCTTGCGTCGTTTCATCTGTAAGCTCGACTTTTTTTGGTGATGAAGAGCACGATATAAACAAGGCAGCCACAAGTGGCAGCGCTATCAAGAATACAATCGTGTGTTTTGACAGTTTTCGCATAATTAATCCTCTAATACTGGTTGAGACTCGGGCCACAATTCGCGGTCCGTTTGACTCTTGTATCTTAATTACGGCTTGTAGTTGGTCATACCCGGTCCGGTCTTGTCGTACACATTGAAGTGCTCATCCGGCATGACAGTAGCAACGCCGTTTTCCGGTGTCTCGATCAAATCCTTCTCCAGCTTTTTAACCCGGAACTTCCAGCCTTCCGGGAGCTGCTTGAACATGGCTTGTCCCTTTGCAACAAACTCCTCGAATGTATGCTTTGGTTCAAGACCCAGCTGAAAGCCTTTCATCACCCAGGTGTTGCCTTCAGCATCGTCGAGTAGCAACACCGTGGTGCCTTTGTTCCAGCCCACCGAGCTTTTCCGCGCGATGGTCTTGGGCTCGTAGGGTGTACTTTCTGATACGCCGCCAGTGGTAGCACCCATGTTTAGTACGCCCACCCAGGGGGCTGGAATACCGTTGAAGTTCCTTTCCACTCCGCTGTTAATATCCATCCAATCAGGCAACCAGAGTTTTGGTCCGTTCAATGACGCGTTGAGAACACCGTATTCCTGCTTTATTTTGTCGAAATCCAGGCCCGCAACCAGCTCCTGCGGTGCGGTATCTCTTGAAGCTGGGATGCCTGCTGGAGTGAACATTGTGTTGTAGCACGCTGCCAACAGATCCCCTGACTTTTCATCGCGGTAGGCGAGGAACATTTCTATGTAACGGGTTTTGTGCATGTTTTCGACACGCCTGAACTCAGCGCCGGCACCGTCAGTCAACACTTTGGGTGTTGCAGGAGGAGTTTCTTGTGCAAAAGCTCCCACTACGAATGTCATCGAAAGTAAAATCGTCAAAAAAGCTGTTTTGATTGCACCCATGGCTGTCTCCTTTTTCATATCTATGGTTTGTTTTATGGTTTGTAGTTACTGTATGGGCCTCCAACACGGTCGTAGGTATTGCCGATGTCATCCTGCACGATGAAGGATTTGCCGTCTTTGGTCTTGAACACCAGTTCTTCTTCCAGAACCTTGGTACGGAAATTCCAGCCCTCTGCCAGATTGAGACGTGAACCGAGGTCTTTCAGATCTTCGAACTCCTGGTTCGGGTCTTTAATCAGGCTGGCTGACTTCATAACAAAAGAATTGCCTTCGGGATCATCCAGGATATAGACGCGCGATCCCTTCCAGATTGTCATATCTGTGTCACGTAATGCGGGCATGATTGCATAGGAGAGGTCTTTACCTTCTCGAATCTCGTCAGGAATCGGGAACCACATGACCCAGTGTGCCTCAAGGCCCTGGAAATCACGCTTTTTACCTGAATTGACACCGAGATGATCAATTGTCCACAGCCGTGGCCCGTTGAGGACGTGGCTTAACGCCTCCATCTCATCCTCAACTTCTTTCAGGTTAACCTTATCCAACTTGTCCTGAGGCGTCGTATCGCCTTTTCCTTCTGGATCGTTCAGACCATCCGTGTTGTAGACACCGGCGACAAACTCTTTCTTCAGCGGGTTGCCCCACACTATCAGGAATTCCGTATAGCGTGTTCCCATTATCCCATCATGCTCAAGCCGCTTGAGCTGTGCGTCATCCACCGGTTTCGGTTTTGCACAACCCGCAAGAAGCGACGCTCCAACAACAAAAGCACCCAACAATTTCAACATTGTTGTGATGGTCGTTGTATTTGTTACCAATTTCATTTGTTTCTCCTTTGTAGAGGATTAGTTATTATGAACTTAATGAGTTGTGTTTCAGCATTTATTTAAGGTATGTAGTTCGCAGAACCATCACCGAGGTAATCGAATGTATTCTCGAACTCGTCCTGCATCACCGTGGCCTTACCTGTTGATGGCTTCAACACGAGGTCTTTCTCCAGTGTCTTCACGCGGAAGCTATAGCCTTCCGGCAGGCTCTTGTAACGGCTAGCCAGGTTTTTCAGGTTGTCGTAGGTCTGGCCGTGAGCATCGCGGTAGGTTTTCATCACCCATGTCTTACCATCAGCGTCGTCCATCAGGAATACCGGCTTGCCAGCCCGGAACACGAATGTAGACTTGCGCTCAACTGGAACGTGTTTATAAGTCAGAAAGCCCGGTTTCATTTCCGTTTCGGCGGGCATATGACTGGCCGCCATCCAGTACCACTCCATGCCATCAAAGTTTCGTTTGGCGCCTACTGGCAATGTGATCTTGTCAAGAATCCAGTGCCGTGGCTTGTTGTAATAAATACCATCCATCTTGTAGTGCTCCTTGAGTCCGGCCATGTCGATTTTGTTCACAAGGCTATCGGGACAGGAATCCTTGGTTTCCGCCATGTTGTTCAGGCCAGTCGGGTTGTAGACTTGCAGTTCCTTCATGTCGCCTTTGACCTTGATGAAGAACAGTTCGCAGAAACGGGCGCCCCTTATATCATCGAACGTCAAGGTGCGGATGTTTTCGCTGTCCTTTTCATAATCGATACCCGTTGCGACCTCTTCTGCCAATGCATTGGTTGACATTAAAAGCGCAACAAATCCAGCAAGTGAAAATGCGCCAGCCAGCTTGAATAGCTTCGGCGCCTGTTGTACGAATAAAAATGATTTCATGATGCTCTCCTCTCAATGATTCGTTTAATCTCTATGTCTGTCGTGCAAACCTCTATTAATTAGTGTCCGGTCAGAAACAGCCATTTTTGAAGCAGGCAGCATAATTAGAGGGGCACGAACATACTGGCTTGCCCCCATAATGTGCGAACCATAACAGCCACCCACCACCATTGTTTCAATAACCATCAACTTTGCTCTGCCCCAGGCACACCACATCCTTGACCTGTAAGGTCTTGGCTTCCTCTAGGTTATCCATACTGGCATAGCCGCCATCTGCTGCCATCTGGCGAGGTGCCACCCCGAAGTGGTCAATGTGCCGTTCCAGCATCGGCAGAAACTGCTCGCTATCTGCCGGGTTGCCGTCTTCGATCACCACATCCAGAAT
>JARFQE010000073.1 GCA_029287915.1 Arenicellales bacterium | reverse complement strand
CTACAGTAGAAGATGCCATTAGAGCATCGAAGATTATGGAAAAATATCCTGATATTGACTTTGAAGTAAACAAAACAGGCATTTTCGGTAAGCCTGCGAAAAGGGATGCAGTCTTGCATCCGGGCGACAGGGTCGAGATATACCGGCCGTTGATCGGTGATCCCAAAGAAATACGCAAGCAGCGGGCTAAAAAAGGAAAACCTTAACTTCTGGAGAAAGCTTGTAGAACGGTTAAACGGAATTCCTTTTCTGATTTACATTCAAACTTTTCCTCGGTATCTACTGCATCTACTGCCAAATCTTGTCCCAACTGCGTTGAATAATACCGCCCTGTGGAGGTTTTTCATCAATAGTTATTGTTTTAGTCTGGCTCGACTGCTCTTCTCCGGCAGAGGTAACAGTACCGACTATCTGTTCGAGTTTACCATCTTTAAAATACAGTGTTAGCAGTCGTTTTTCGGAATCCTTTTTTCCTGCTTTTCGCAATGAGTAGAAATAATCCCAGCGATCCGGATGGAAGCTGTCCTGTAGTAAAGAAGTGCCCAGCAGAGTTTGAACATCATTCTTGCTCATGCCAAGTTCAAGTCTGGCCAGACGGTCAGGATCAAGAATGTTGCCCTGCTGAACATCATGCTTATAGGTTTTGATACAGGAACTCAGTAGCAACAACGCCAGAATTACTCCTGTAATATGTAAAAATTTTAGCATATGGAATCAACTCTTACTCTTTTAGACAGCATAGGATGATAGCTGATAGTATCGGGACAGACTACTATTTTGATTTTCATTATGATTTCTGGAGCGGCACATGCCCGATAGATCTGATTTGAAGAAAGCTGGGCTTAAAACTACTGTACCCAGACTTAAAATACTTGGGCTGCTTGAGAAGAGTGACCAGCGTCACCTGACAGCAGAGGATGTTTACCGGCAATTACTGGAGGCAGATGAGGATATTGGCCTGGCCACGGTCTACCGTGTGCTGACCCAGTTTGAAGGTGCGGGCCTGGTAATAAGGCATCATTTTGAAGGCGGCAGCTCAGTTTTTGAGCTTAATGAAGGCAAGCACCATGATCATATGGTATGTGTTGAGTGTGGTGAAGTGTTCGAATTCTTTGATTCCCGTATCGAAGAACGCCAGAAACAGGTTGCGGAAGAATCAGATTTTTGTATTGATGACCATAGTCTGTATCTTTATGGCGTCTGTGGGGGCATGAAGAAGGATGGAAAGTGTTCTAAAAAGTAGCTTGAAAATCACAAGTTTTATCTGTTTCATATTACATTTCAGGTTGCGGATCTCTCTTCTGATTCATCCATTAGACTGATTCAGCATTTCTTCAGCATGCGCACGGGTCTGGTCCGTGATTTTGATGCCCCCCATCATACGGGCAATTTCTTCTACTCTCTGTGTTTTGTTCAGAGCCGAGACAGTTGCTTCGACCGGGTCGCCTGATTTACTGATGAGTATTTGTTGATGGGCATTGGCGGCAACCTGGGCCAGGTGGGTAATGCATAGTACCTGCCGGACCTGTCCAAGTTGTGCAAGTAGCTGCCCGACTATTTCCGCTACTCTGCCTCCAATACCCACATCGATTTCATCAAAAATTAGTGTTGGGGTACTGGATCCCTCCATAGCGCATACCTGTATCGCCAGGGCGATTCGTGACAATTCTCCACCGGAAGCAACTTTGTGCAAGGGCTGTGGTGCCTGACCTGCGTTCGCAGCAACCAGGTACTCAACTCTGTCCAGTCCATGGCGCCGGGGCTTATCCGGATCAGTAGCGGTGATTTCAAGGGTAAATGAACCTCCCTCCATGCCGAGTTTCTGCATCCGTTGGGTGACTTCTTCAGAGAGCCTGCTGGCTGCCTGTTTGCGTTGATGAGATATCTTGCGAGCCTGTTTTGAGTATTCAGACAGATGGGATGCAATTTTCTGTTCCAGTTCAGTAATGTGTTGTTCTGCTGATTCCAGTTCGTCTAATTTTTTTTTCAGGCTGCCCTGCAGAGCAGTTAATTCGCTGGGATTGATTCTGTGTTTGCGTGCCAGGTCATGAATACTCCCCATGCGTTGGTTAACCCAGTCCAGCCGTTGCGGGTTGGTCTCCATGCGCTCAATATAGCGTCTTAGTTGAGCTGTGGCTTCATCAATATAAATGCCGGCATTAAGCAATATCTGGTTGATTTCTGATAGAGCAGGATCCAAGCGTTCAAGTTGCTGCAGTTTGCTGATGGTCTGATTCAGCTGCTGTTCTATATCTGTACCACTCTCGCTGCTAAGCTCAAGCAGACTTTCATTGATTCCCGTTATCAGGTCACTGGCATTAGCCAGGCGACGGTGTTCTTCCTCAAGTGCAGAAATTTCATTTTCTTCGAGGTCCAGCTGTTCGAGTTCAGTCAACTGATAGCGCAATAATTCCTGTTGATCCTCAGCCTTATCGTCCCTGTTGCACAGCTGATCGAGCTGCTGCTGACAATGCTGGATTTCCTCATAGCACCTGCTCAACATGTCTAAATCTGCCTGATGTCCTGTCATCGAATCTAGCAAATTCCGTTGATCATCGAGTCGTAAAAGTGACTGGTGCTCATGCTGTCCATGTATGTCCACCAGTGTGTCACCGAGCTGCCTGAGCTGCTGCATGGCGACTGGACGGCCATTTACAAATCCCCGGCTTGGGCCATTACGACTCAAAATTCTGCGTATAACACAATCCTGTGCGACTTCCATTTCCTGACTTTCAAGCCAGCTTGCCGCTTCGCTGCACCCAGCGATATCAAACGAAGCGATTATTTCAGCCTGATCTTCCCCATGCCTGATGATATCGCTGGACGTGCGTCCACCCAGTGCCAGTTCCAGCGCGCCGATAAGAATCGATTTACCAGCTCCGGTTTCGCCAGTAATAGCTGTCATGCCATCACGCAGGCTGATTTCGGCCTCGCGCACAATAACAAAATTTCTCAGGTACAGGGATATAAGCATGATATATCGATTAGGGGATACCGGCTAACCCCAGCGCAGCTTGGCGCGCAGCACATCAAAATGACTGTGGTTGACCGGTCGTAGTAACTTTACACGATGCTCTGCCATTTTAATGTCTACCACATCGCCATCCTGCAGACGCACTGCTGACTGACCATCAAAGCTGAGATAGGTATTGTCCTGTCCACTGTCAAGCATACGTATACATACTGTACTACGGCTGCCAATGACAAGTGGCCGGAAGCTAAGGGTATGAGGACAGATTGGTACCAGAGTAATTGCTTCCAGCTCCGGCGCCAGTATAGGGCCATTTGCTGACAGTGCATAGGCGGTAGAGCCGGTCGGCGTCGCTACAATGATGCCGTCTGCTCGTGCTGTGTTGACGTGTGTGCCATCAACCAGTGTTTCAAATTCGATTAGACGTGCTAGTTCTCCCTTACTGACCACAACGTCATTGAGAGCCTCTGCATGATGTATTATCTCACCGGCACGAGAAAGGCTTGCGCTGAGAAGAATCCGTTCTTCATGCTGATAAATGCCATGCAGGATTTCTCGTAAAATATTTTCCATGCCCTCACGTGGAATATCAACCAGAAAACCGAGCCGACCAAGATTGATTCCTGCCAGGGGTGTGCCCTGTGGGGCAATATTGCGTGCTATATGTAACAGGGTGCCATCACCACCTACGACAATGGCCAGGTCACTAGTAACATTGCCGGCATCATCATTTTCCTGTCTGCTAACATCACAACCAAGCTTCAGCAGGAAGACCTCCAGCTCGTCGGCAACTGCCCTTGCTGCTGGATCATTCTGGCGTGAGAACACAGATACGGTTTTAAAAATTAGCGACATCGGATGTCTGACTCCTGTAAAAATAAGTATTAAAGAGTAATCGACTTAGGCAAAGAACGGAAGAGTTTGCAGGGTGCACTGAGTAATTTTGTTGTCATCATGCTATAGGTATAATATCTTTTGCAGACTGATGTGGTTTTTATTTGAAGCAGATTCCTAATCTCTATATTACAAAGATGGCAGAAAAACTAAATACTCGTTCTGAAATCCTCTTGAAGACTCTGATCGAACAATATATCGAGGGTGGGCATCCGGTCGGTTCAAAACAGCTGCAGAAAAGTTCCGGCCTGAGTGTCAGCGCAGCTACGATCAGAAATGTCATGGCTGATCTGGAAAACCTTGGGCTGGTTCAATCACCACACACATCAGCGGGACGTGTACCGACACAGAGCGGCTATCGTCTTTTTGTCGATTCTTTAATTCATGTTAAACCTGTTGCACCTGGAGTCAGCAAGGAGTTCGCAGCCAGTTTTTCCGGTGAGGTTAATGTTGATACACTGGTCCATTCTGCCTCCAGCCTGTTGTCGGATGTTACTCATCTTGCGGGTGTGGTTATGGTGTCCAATAGTGATCAGGAAATCTTCAAGCAAATCGAATTTCTGAATCTGGGGCAAAACCGTCTACTGGTAATTCTGGTTAGTAAAGAAGGCCGTGTACAGAACAGGGTGATAACGACCGACAGAGCTTACTCTCCATCAGAGCTGGTCGAGGCGGCCAATTTTTTCAATGAGACTTTTAGTAGTCAGCCACTTGATAGTGTCAAAATGATGTTGCTACATGGCATGGAAGAAGATACGGCGGGTATGAATCGTGTCATTCAGGAGGCAATTGCACTGGCTCGCCAGGTATTTGAATCTGAAGGGCCAGGTGAGAACAATTTGATGGTGAGTGGGGAAGAGCAGCTGATTGATATCCCTGATCTGAGTGATAATGAAACCCTGCGGCGATTGTTCGGCTCGTTTAAGACCAAGCAGGATCTACTCGACCTTCTACAACGTAGTCTCGGTGTTGATGGCATCAAAATCTTTATCGGGCAGGAATCCGGTTATCAGGCTTTTGCCGATTGTTCAGTTGTCACTGCACCTTTCTGCCGAGAGGGTGAAAAAGTAGGGACTCTCGGTGTAGTTGGGCCAACGCGCATGGACTACGAAGGCATTATCCCCATTGTCGATATAACAGCCCGCTTGTTATCAAATGCGCTAAGCAGTTAGCAAGTCTCATTGATGAGTCACCGCAGGGCTTGAATCCCGGCACTGAGCCCCCACCTTGTTGTCAGAGAAAATTTCTTTTTAATCAGAGAGAGACTAATGACCAGTAAAGAAAAAGAAGATATCAGAGAAAAGGACGAAATCAATCTTGAAGATGCAGAAATTGAAGAAGTCCTCGAAGAGTTAAATGAACATAACGAGGAAGTCTCTCATCAGCAGTTTGAGGAAATGCGCGAGGCATTGGCAAAAGCGGAGGATGAGGTGTTAAGAAGTCGTGCCGAAGTTGAAAATGTCCGTCGCCGTGCAGAGAATGATATTGCCAGTGCGCGTAAGTTTGCGATTGAAAAGTTTGCTGCAGAGGTCTTACTGGTTAGAGACAGCCTCGACCAGGCCAGAAAAATTGATTTGGACCAGGAAAATAGTGAAATTCTTGAAAAAATGAAAGAAGGCCTGGGTCTGACCATGAAGCAGCTCGATACAGCGATGGAAAAGTTTAATATAGAGGAAATATCACCGGAAGCGGGTGATCGTCTGGATCCGGAAAAACATCAGGCGATGGGTCTGGTAGAAATAGAGGGCATTGAGAGCAACTGTATTGCCCAGGTGATCCAGAAAGGTTTTAGCATTCATGATCGTCTGTTGCGACCAGCGATGGTGATGGTAGCGAAATAAACAAGTTTTACGTTTTATGCATCGGCTTTCAAAACAAAATCGTAAAACGAAACACCTGTAAGCTTGTTTTTCTATGCCTAGCCCCTATCTATTAAGCAGTTAAAGATTTGTCAATGAGGATGTAAAAAAATGGGAAAAATTATTGGTATTGATCTGGGTACGACCAACTCATGTGTCGCGGTAATGGAAGGCGGTAAAGCCCGTGTGCTTGAGAATAGTGAGGGTGATCGCACAACACCATCTATTATTGCGTATATGGATGACGAAATTGTTGTTGGCGCCCCGGCTAAACGTCAGGCAGTAACCAATCCTGCAAATACATTATATGCCATCAAAAGATTGATTGGGCGCAAGTATGATGAGGATGTTGTACAGCGCGATATCGATCTAATGCCATTTAAAATTGTCAAGGCTAAAAATGGCGATGCCTGGGTTGAAGTAAATGGCAAGCAGATGGCACCACCCGAAGTCTCTGCTCGTGTATTAAACAAGCTGAAGGCGGACGCTGAGGCATTTCTCGGTGAAAAAGTGACTGAAGCTGTGGTAACGGTACCGGCCTACTTTAATGATTCACAGCGCCAGGCTACCAAAGATGCCGGTAAAATTGCCGGGCTTGATGTTAAACGCATCATCAATGAGCCGACTGCGGCTGCACTGGCCTTCGGCATGGATAAAAAAGAAGGTGATCGCACAGTAGCCGTATATGACCTTGGCGGTGGTACTTTTGACATATCAATAATTGAAATTGCTGATGTCGATGGCGAACATCAGTTTGAAGTGCTGTCTACCAATGGTGATACATTCCTTGGTGGTGAAGACTTTGATCACCGTGTCATTGATTTCCTGGCAGATGAGTTCAATAAGGACCAGGGTGTTGATCTGCGTAATGATCCAATTGCACTTCAGCGCCTGAAAGAGGCGGCTGAGAAGGCAAAAATCGAACTGTCCTCAACGACCCAGACAGAAGTTAATCTGCCCTATATCACTGCCGATGCCAGCGGACCAAAGCATCTTAATGTCAAGATGACACGTGCCAAGCTGGAAGCACTGGTTGAAGATCTCGTTAAACGCTCAATTGATCCGTGCAAGATCGCATTGAAAGATGCTGAGGTCAGTGCTTCTGATATCAGTGATATTATTCTGGTCGGTGGGCAGACTCGTATGCCTATGGTCCAGCAGGCAGTTCAGGATTTCTTCGGCAAGGAGCCCCGCAAGGACGTTAACCCGGATGAAGCTGTAGCACTCGGTGCTGCTATTCAGGGTGGTGTGCTGGGTGGCGATGTCAAAGATGTGCTATTACTGGATGTCACCCCATTGTCTCTAGGTATCGAAACCATGGGTGGTGTGATGACCAAGTTGATAGAAAAGAATACAACAATTCCAACCAAGGCATCACAGATATTCTCTACCGCTGAAGATAATCAGAATGCGGTCACGGTACATGTGCTGCAGGGTGAGCGTGAAATTGCTTCCGGTAATAAATCTCTGGGTCGTTTTGATCTGACTGACATTCCGCCAGCACCACGTGGTATGCCCCAGATTGAAGTCACCTTTGATATAGATGCTAATGGTATTATGCATGTAACGGCCAAAGACAAGGCGACAGGCAAGGAAAATAAGATCGTCATCAAGTCCAGCTCCGGTCTCAGTGATGAAGAGATTGAGAATATGGTTCGTGATGCAGAGGAACATGCAGATGAAGATCGCCAGGCCAAAGAACTCGTTGATGCGCGGAATCAGGGTGATGCCATTCTCCATTCGGTGCGTAAATCACTAACAGATCTTGGTGATAAGGTTGATGCTGCAGATAAGGAGAATATTGAAAAGGCTGCTGGTGAGCTCGAAGAAGCACTGAAAGGTGATGACAAGGCTGAAATCGAAGCTAAAACAGAAGCACTGACTACGGCTAGTCACAAGCTTGCGGAACAGGCCTATGCTGATGCTGGTGGCGCCGATACTGGTGCAGAAACATCAGGTACTGAACAGCCCGAAGCAACAGCTGATGATGACGTTGTTGATGCAGAGTTCGAGGAAGTCAAGGACGACGACAAGAAGTAAGTCTATAATGTAACATAGCAAACAATAAAGGCATGGCCGCTAGCGGCCGTGCCTTTTCGTCATTCAGGATAGGGTACAAATAAGATGTCCAAGCGTGATTATTATGATGTTCTCGGAGTACAAAGAAATGCCTCTGAGGCGGAAATCAAAAAGGCATATCGCCGCCTGGCAATGAAGCACCATCCGGATCGCAACCCGGATGACAAGGCTGCTGAAGCCAATTTCAAGGAAGCCAAGGAAGCCTATGAAGTCCTGGCCGATGCACAGAAACGTTCGGCCTATGATCAGTTTGGACATGCTGGTGTTGATGCTTCAATGGGTGGCGGACCCGGTGGTGCAGCAGGATTTGGTGATGCCTTTGGGGATATATTCGGTGATATCTTTGGTGGAGGTGGCCGGCGCAGTGCTCGCCAGAACCGTGGCAGTGACCTGCGCTATAATCTAGAGTTGAGCCTTGAAGACGCGATTAATGGCACCGAAGTACAGATACGTGTGCCAGTAATGTCAAACTGTGAAACCTGTGATGGCAGCGGTTCCCGTAAAGGTAGCCAGGCAAAGACTTGTACGACCTGCGGTGGTCACGGTGAAGTACGCATGCAACAGGGCTTTTTCTCTGTCCAGCAAACCTGCCCACAGTGCAGGGGCACAGGGAAAATTATTACGGATCCCTGTCCGGACTGTCATGGCCAGGGTCGGGTTAAGAAGCAGAAAACGCTGTCTGTTAAAATACCAGCAGGCGTCGATGAAGGCGATCAGGTACGGCTTGCCGGTGAAGGTGAAGCAGCACCTCATGGTGGTGTAACAGGAGATCTCTATGTGGCCGTACACCTGAAGAAACATCCTATATTCCAGCGTGAAGACACCCACCTTTATTGCGAAACGCCGGTTAGTTTTACCTTACTTGCATTGGGTGGCGATCTGGAAATACCGACTCTTGATGGTAGAGCCAGTCTGAAGATACCCGCTGGAACACAGACCGATAAAGTCTTCCGTTTACGTGGCAAAGGTGTTCGTAATGTCCGTGGCGTGCAGGCTGGCGATCTGTTTTGCAAGGTTGTAGTAGAAACGCCAGTGAACCTCAGCAAGGAGCAGAAAGAACTGCTCGAGAAGCTCGATGCCAGCATGCGCGAAGGGGGTAAACGACATAGTCCGAAAGAGAGTTCATGGACGGACAAGATAAAGTCATTTGTGGATGATATAGTTTCCTGACCTGTGTCTGGATTGCCTGCTATAAATGTCGTGCATCAGTGAAGTCGCGCGATTAAGATATTCCGCCGAAAGTTGTAATACATTTACTTTTATTAAATCAATAGCTTTTCGGATACTCGCATTTTCTAATCTGATCGATGATGATTCGAATCGAGTATGAAGAATGCATGTCAAACATTATCTGATCACTAATTACAGCAGCAAAACTGTGAAACTGATGTATATCCGGGCTGCAATGAATACGGATGTGGATTTTCGCCTACACTTTACTGACAATTGTTAAAATAAGTTACTGGAAACCGCAAAGCCCTCTTAACCTTTTACCATTTCAACGGTAGTATCTACAGATTGGATTAGGAACGCATACGCTAAAACAAACAAGAGGATAAGCGAATGTCTATAAATACCAGTCACACGCAGCGTTGTCTTGCTGATGTTTCATTTTCGTTTCTGCTGGTTGTTGTCATTTCTACCTCTCTCCTGATGCCGGCTACTGTTCTCGCTGCCGATGACCCTGTCTCAGAAACACAAAACGATACGGCACAGGACGAGCTAAAATTTCCAGGTGAGGAGAGCAATAATAAAATTGTTTACCACTTCAACAAGTCTGATGAGTCTTACCAGCTTGCGGTTCTTAATACCATCCGTAACATGCTGCGCAAATATGGCGACGATATTAAAATTGTCGTCTCTGTAATGGGCCCTGGCATTCACATGCTACTCAAAGAACCCGGTATTCCAGTGATTCCAGCTGTACGTGATCAGGTAGCAAGCCTTGCTTTTTACGGAGTGGAATTTCACGCCTGCGGTAATACGCTGATTACATTACACAAGGATAAAAAGGATGTGGTCGACTTTGCCACGGTTGTTGATGCTGGCGTGGCAGATCTTATGGAATTGCAGCAGCAGGGCTATGCTTACATCAGCTGGTGAGGTTGATGTAGATCACTGATTCAGTCACTTAAGGAGTAACAATGCTGGAAATGCTGACGAGCCTGACAGGGAAATTATCAGGCATTTTATGGGGTAGTCCCATTACATTACTGGTGCTGTTAGGTACGGGGCTATACCTGACTATTCGTTTGCGGTTTGTGCAATTGACAGGATTCAGGCACTCGATTCAGCTTATAGCAGGTAAATATGATCATATCGATGACAGCGGTGAAGTTTCGCACTTTCAGGCACTTTCTACTGCTCTTTCTGCAACCATCGGGACCGGCAACATTGCTGGTGTTGCAACAGCGATTTCACTCGGTGGACCAGGCGCCCTGTTCTGGATGTGGATTACAGCCTTTATCGGCATGGCGACCAAGTTTACCGAATGCAGCTTGTCACTGAAGTTTCGTGAAGTAGATGAAAAAGGGGTCACCGCAGGGGGGCCGATGTATACGCTGCTTCATGGCTTGAAAATGAAGAAGACCGCAGCGGCCTTTGCATTTTTCGCCCTGGTAGCCTCTTTTGGTATAGGTAATATGGTGCAGGCAAACTCGGTCGTTGATGGTCTGGCCTACCTTAATCCAGAGGCAAAAAATTATGCTGGGATGATTGGTCTGCTGATGGCTGTTATGGTGGGTCTGGTAATTCTTGGTGGGGTAAAGCGTATCGCCAGAGTAGCCAGTACAATTGTCCCTTTTATGGCACTGATGTATATCGCTGCAGCTATGATCGTCCTGTTCAATAACATAAATGCTATTCCATCAGCACTTACGACTATTCTGACTCATGCACTAAACCCCTGGTCGGTAGGAGGTGCGATGGTTGGTGAGGCAATCCGCTGGGGTGTAGCCCGCGGTCTGTTTTCCAATGAGGCAGGTCTTGGTTCAGCGCCAATTGCCCATGCCGCGGCAAAAACAAACGAACCGGTTCGAGAAGGTCTGGTAGCAATGATGGGGCCATTTATCGATACACTTGTAATATGCAGCATGACAGGTCTGGTTATTATAGTAACCGGTAGTTACATAGATCGTGCAGAAGATACGGTAGGTGCCGCCCTTACCGCTGCCGCCTTTAGCAGTGAGCTAGGCGAAGGCGGGGCAGCTGTCGTCGGTATTGGTTTAACTCTATTTGCATTCTCAACGATTATTTCCTGGTCTTATTATGGTGATCGTTCGGCAAAATTTCTATTTGGCGAGAATGCTGTTATGCCTTACCGAGTGATCTATACCCTGGCTGTAGTAGTGGGCGCGGCGGTTCCCCTGCAGCTGGTCTGGAATATCGCTGATATTACCAACCTGCTTATGGCCCTGCCAAATCTGCTTAGCCTTATTTTCCTTGCAGGTCTGGTGCGTAAATTACAGAAAAAATATTTCATTTCGCATCGTTCTGCAAACTAACCGCACATTGCTTATTTTACTATACCGATGATCAACACTAGCCTGTTGAATGATGCAGAAATCAAGGCCTCAGTTGAAATTGCCCTTGCAGAGGATATTGGTAGTGGAGATCTGACAGCAGCGCTGGTAAGTAATAAGCCAGTTGTAGCGAACCTGATTTGCCGTGATGAAGCGGTATTAAGCGGCCGCCCATGGTTTGACAGCTGCTTTAAATTGCTCGACGACTCAATTTCGATTGACTGGAAGTTGAATGATGGCGCCAGCATGCATCGTAACGATGTGATTTGCCAGATACAGGGCCCTGCTCGTCCCATACTGACAGCTGAGCGAACTGCGCTAAATTACCTGCAGACTCTGTCAGCAGTGGCAACCACAACAAGGCAATATGTTGATGCCGTGGCTGGTACAGGATGCATAATACTTGACACACGAAAGACGCTGCCTGGTCTGCGCAAGGCAGAGAAATACGCAGTCAGCTGCGGAGGAGGCCAAAACCATCGTATCGGCCTCTATGATGCAATCTTGATAAAGGAAAACCATATCCATGAGGCTGGCTCAGTTTGCCAGGCATTAAAACAGGCAACAAAAACCGTTGATGCTGAAGTACTAATAGAAATTGAAGTGGAAAACCTGGTTCAGTTGAAGCAGGCGATTGAATGTGGAGCGAAAAGGGTGCTGCTCGATAATTTCCCTCTGAAGACCATTCCTGAGGCGGTTGCAATGGCTGGTAGCACGGTAGAAACAGAGGTTTCTGGCAATGTTACACTCGCAAATGTGAAAAGTATTGCTAACTGTGGGGTTAATTATGTGTCAATTGGCGCACTGACTAAAAATGTACAGGCCATTGATATGTCACTGCTCTTTGCATTTTAAAACATACTCTTATTGATCATACTTAAATAAAAATAATAACTTTTTAGCGCTTGTGACGTGTCAGGGTTTACCCTTATTTTTGCTGAATAAACAACAGGGCTATTGACTATATTAGGAAATCATAATATTATGCCCCGACGATATAGCTTCGCTGTGAGGTTACGGTTGGAGTCAGCAAATTGATGCTGTGTATTCTTCATCCTCTATATCAAATTAAACTATTTTAGGAGATTTTAACTGATGAAAATTGTACAGATTGTATCTATTGCTGCTCTGATGAGTATGTCTGCCGCCTCTTCTGCGTGGTGGGGTAGAGGCTATGATGACGGTTATGGCAGCGGTTCTGGTTATGGTTACGGCGACGGTTATGGCCGCGGCGATGGCTCTGGTTATGGCTCTGGTTATGGCGACACACGTGGTTCTGGTCGTGGATACGGTGACGGTGACATGGACGGTGATGTTGATGGCGAATTCAACATGAATATCAGCGGTCGTGGTAAAGGTCGTGGCCGTGGACGTGGTCGCGGTTATGGTTCCGGTTATGGTTCTGGCTATGGTGACGGTTATGGTCGTGGCTACAGCGACTACCGTGGCGACTACCGTGGCAACTACTATGGTGGTAACTACTACGGTTCTGGTCCATATGGTTACGGTGCTCCTTATGGCGCCCCTTATGGCTACGGTGCTCCAGCAGTTGCTCCTGCTCCTGCTGCCAGGGCTGGTGCTGCTGCTCCTGCTGCTAGTGCTGGCGCTGCTGCAACAGCTGCACCTGCTAGACCTGATTATTCTGCTATGGACGAAGCCCGCAAGGCAGAAATGAACGCTCGTCGTGATGCGTTCATGAAGCGTCAGGAAGAAATGCGTGCCGAGGAACAGAAAGCATATGAAGAGTTCATGAAGAATTCTGCAGCTGCCAAGTCTGCTCCTGCTGCTAAAGAAAAAGCTGACAAGTAAGAACACTCAAGGTTCTTAATAGCAGTAGGCCTGTGTGGGTTCACCCGCACAGGCCTTTTTTATCGGCACCGAATCACACTGAGTGAACATCATGAAAGGTATCGTCGCACGTAGTACATTGACCCGTTATTTATCCTTCAGCGAGAAGGACACCAAGCCGGATCGTCTAAAGGGGCGGGGTGATGGTCGCAAACTCTTTCCGTCTGCAGATTCTGCTGAGTTTTCACCGCATGAGCTTGAGCGTATAAGTCAGGCCCGTGCAGCAGTAACAAATTATGATCGTAATCTTCATGATATACGTGAACAACTTGATCTTGATTTAGCAGCAAGAGATCAGGAATTAAATGAAGGTTACCTGGCACAAAAAGAAACCCTTATTCGTTCAAAGGAATCAGCACTGGAATCACTGCGACAGGAATCCGGCGCGAATTCAGAAGCCTACCGCCAGATCCATAATGAACAGGAAGAGAAAAAAGAAAACTTTCGTCGTGTAGAACTGCAACTAAACAGGCCTTTACAAATCCATTTTTCGAAAATTTATCTTTTCCTGCTTTTCGTGCTGGCCATACTCGAGGTGCCTATAAACAAACTTGCCGTTGAATTTTTCTTTCAGGAATCGCCCTTTCTTGCACTGATACTGGCATTAACTATCGGTGTAGTCCTTATTTCCCTCGCACACTTTCTTGGTCTGATGTTCAGACAGGTAAGTCATTACAGTGACAGAATGGGTATCAAAGGCTATGTGACTGGAGTTTCATTAATCACGCTGACCGCAGGTAGCCTGATATATCTTATTTCTGCTTTGCGTCAGCAATATGTGGACTTCATTGCGCAGGAACAGCAACAGGACCTCGCAGCAATGCTGATGTCTGATGGGGTTGGAGGCCTGCTGGGTCAAACTATTCAGACTGAGCTCGGTGTTGCCGGTTTAACACTACTGGTACTCAATGTTTCGGTATTTTTCCTCGGACTCATGTTCTCCTTTCTACGTCATGATCCGCACCCTGATTATGAACAACTGTATGTAGAACGAAATCGTGCGATCAACAAACTGGTCGAGTTTCGTAATCAATTTGAACAGAAGGCGACAAAACTGCAAAGCGAATTTGATGAAAAGATATCCTATCTGGATAAGAAAGCATTGGCTCTGGAGAATGAGATCAGGGAAATGACATCGCGGCGTCTGGCACTGGATACAGAGAGGGAGCACGATATTAGTATGATTATTGATGTTCTGCGCCAACAGATTCTAGCCTACCAGTCAGGAAATGTTGAAGAAAGAAATGGTGAAAACATTCCGAGTTATTTCGGCGAGCAGGGTCTGGCGAGCCTGAAAGGGAGGCTCAGCTGATCATGATATTCAAGTGGCATATGTTGTTTCTGATATTACTTGTTCTGCCGGTGAAGGATGCTGTGGCAATGAAACAGGATTATTGTGCCCAGGGTGACGGCAGCACTGTTCTTTTACTTGTCGATCGCACCAGCACCTTTGATGAGCAGGACAAAATAAACTTTGCAAACGGCATAGATGCCCTGTTCAAGCAACTACAGACAGGTGAGCGTCTAATCATACATACTTTGACGGGAGACTTTGCTGGCTCAAAAAAGATATTCGATGCCTGTAGACCCGGTTGCATGGAGCAGGGACTGGTATCGGGTCTATTTAGTCAGTGTAGAGGCTCGACGGCCATGGTTGATGAGCGTAAATATATCAGAGACATTCTTACCAGTGTCAAACCGATGATTTCGATGCAGGAGAAGTATCCCAATTCAGAAATAATTGAAACCATTGCCTTTATGATGCAGGAATATGAACACCGTAAGCCAGCACGGTTAATCATTTTTTCCGATATGATTGAATACTCCAGGCTAGCAAAATTTAATCATCTTCAGGAAAAGAATATTCCTGTTCTGCTGGATACTCTGGACAGTATAGGTCTGATCAAACCGATGCACGGCGTTGAAGTGGAGGTGTTTGGTTTTGGTCGTGATCATTCTGTACAGCGGACCGGATTGAAAGCACTGCAGAAGCATAATATCGAGCAATTCTGGCATGCCTATTTCAAGCGTAGTCAGGCAACTAGATTCCATCTTGGCAGGGAGCTGAATTTTTGATTACCGGGGTCCCTGATATAGAAATGAACGCTTAATCTACTCCGCTTAAGATGAAGCAGAGACACCATAACAGATCCTCAACAGATCCTCGGCAACGGGTCGTCTTCAAGTTCTTCAAGTATGCGCTCGCCACCCAGCTCCGTTGTCAGGATAACATGAGCTTCGCCGTGCTCTGTTTGCCCGATGATGGCAGCCTGTTCGCCATCAGGCTGGGATCGTAAGACTGCCAGAGCTTCATCAGCCTGGTCAGGGGCCACAATTGCTAGCACACGTCCTTCACAGGCAAGAAAGAGTGGATCATATCCCAGCATCTCACAGACAGACTGAACCGGATCTCGCACAGGAATGGATTGTTGATCAAGACGAATTTGCATGCCAGTAGCATGACAAATTTCATGTGCTACAGTAGCAAGACCACCCCGTGTCGGATCACGCATAAAACGCAGACCTTCAATTTTTAGCAAGGCTTTGGTTAACGGCAAGACGCTGGCGGCATCAGATTTTAGCTCACCCTGCAGGCCAAACTGTTCGCGTGCCAACATAACTGAAATGCCATGATCACCGATTGGACCACTAACAAGTAACCTGTCACCCATCTGGATTTGATCGAGTCCCAGTTTCGTTTTTGTGCAACGAACTCCAATACCCGTTGTCGCAAGGTAGAGTCCTCCACCTTCACCGCGGGGCAGGACCTTGGTATCTCCGGCAGCGACTTCTACACCTATTTCCAGTGCGGCTGCTGCCAGACTAATCACAATTCGTTCCAGCCTGGCAATCTCAAAGCCTTCTTCGATAAAAACATTAAGACTAAGATAGCGTGGAATGGCACCGGCAACAGCCAGATCATTGGTCGTTCCATGTACCGCCAGTGAACCGATGTCCCCACCAGGAAACTCCAGTGGTTTGACAGAAAAACCATCAGTGGTAAACATTAATTCACCATCCATCTGCGGTAATGTTACCGCGTCGGCCGCCACATCCAGAATTGGGTTGCTGAGATGACGTGAAAAAATGCTGTTAATCAGCTCACGCATGAAACGGCCGCCATTTCCATGAGCTAAAGCAATATGTGTATCATCGGTCATGCTATTTCCTGTCGTCCGTGATCATGTATTGATCACTGTTGTTTACGTAATAAGAGCAGCATTCATGTCTGGTACATTTCTAGTGCCAGACCGGCATGTCAATGACAGCAATTTGGCTAAGTGGCTGGTTTAGTGCGATGATTATGCTGGCGTCGCGCTGGTAAAGATCTTTTCTGAATTGAATCAAGTTATCTTCTTCTGCTTCAGCTGTAAAGTACATAAGCAGAACGGGTATTGGCCGGTTTAGGTTGACCGTGCGTGTCTGGCCAGAATTAATCTCCTGTTCAAGTCTGTTCCTGTCCCAGCCTTTGTTCGACTGCAGCAGCATCTCTGCCAGCTTCAGTGGGTCTTCAATGCGGATGCAGCCAGAGCTAAAGGCACGCTGTGAAGCTTCAAACAGGTTTTTCGATGGTGTGTCATGCAGATAGACAGAGTAGTTATTCGGAAACATGAATTTTATCCGGCCAAGAGCATTACTGGGACCCGGTTTCTGTCGTAGGTAGAAGTTGAAATTTTTTATTGTGACAGATGACCAGTCAAATGTTTCGGGATCAATTTCATTTGCTGCATTATCTATGATCGAAAGTCTTTTTTCCCGCAGCACAGAACGGTCCTTGCGCAATTTTGGTAACAAATCTTCCTTGAGGATAGTTGGGGGCACTGTCCAGCTTGGATTCAAGACAAGATACGTCATAAGCGATCTAAATACCGGAGTCTTACGATAGGGGGTACCTACCACAGCACGTGTCGTCCAGGTATTTCTGCCATCTAGAAAAAGCTTTACACGGAAACCGGCAATATCCACCAGTATATAATTTTGCGGCAGATACTGTGATACCCAGCGTAATCTTTCCATATTAGCGCGTAATTGATCAATTCGACTCTCAATTGGGACGTTCATCGCCGCCAATGTCTCCGGTCCTACAATGCCATCATCCTCGAGGCCGTGGCGCTGCTGGAAACGTATCACTGCCTGTTCAATTTCTGTGCTAAAGCTATCTGTGCTGGTCATTGATTCCTGTGCCAGTTCGCCAGTAATTTTCAGGCGGTTTCGAAGCCATGGGACACGTTCACTGGACAGCCCTCTTTTCAGCAGCGGACCCGCTGGTATGGCAGCCCAACCTCCATTGGTTTTAATATTACGATATTGCTTCAGAGCTTTTCGCAATGCAGTGTAATGAGGCATTGCTGGTAGTAACTGTTGCAGGGTTTCCTTGATGTTGCTGGACTGTGAAGCCTTTAATAGCAGGCTGACAGGTTCAATGTTGCTCCCGATCTGACTGAAGTTCCAGCTACGTGACAGTCTCTTTGGATTCGTTTTGCCATAGTGATAGTGATAGGCAAGGCGAAAGAACATGTCGCTGAGCAGTAATTCTCTGTCAACCTCGTCGATAGTGGAGTCTGTATCCATCGCAAGTTTCGCGGTGATAAAGGAATACAGGTAATCCTCTCGATTCAGTCCTTCGTCAGTAGCTGTCTGAATCAGTGCCACAAGCTGTTTAATATTATGTTGATTCCCCCAAATAGGCTGAAAGCTGTTTCGTATATAGGCGTCGGCAATCAGGTTGATGGCAATAATCTGTCTCCCATCTATATTAGCTGCACCACTGCTGCGCATTTGTTCAATACGTGCACGCATTAATTCACTGAAAGGTAAACTAGCTTCACTGGAGGCGGCTAAACTGGCCAGAATGAGGAAAAATATTCCTTTTTTCAGTAAAATACAGCAAATTCCTTGTATTGCACTTGAATTCATTCAAATGACGATCCATATTATTAAATTAAGTGAAATTAAAATATACCTGTTGAAATTATATGAAAACATCGAAAACGCCTGCGCTACTGCAGCCTGATCATGGTCGACGTCGGTTTTTAGGTGGTCTGGCAGCGTCCGTGACCGGAGCAGTATTGCTTCCTGCTGCACCCAATGCCATTGCATCTGTCGCATCAGTGGGACGCCAAAGTGGCAAAACTCTCAGTTTTTACCATACACATACCGGCGACAAACTTAACATCGACTACCATGATGGAACAGATTATATCTCTGACGCCCTGATGGAAATCAATCATTATCTGAGAGATTTTCGTACCGGTGAAAGCTATCCCATCGACTCAGCTTTGCTGGATACTCTGCATGAACTGAAGACCCTTAGTGGCCATAGCGGCACATTTGAAGTTATTTCCGGTTATCGGTCACCGAAAACCAATAACAGTCTGCGCGGTAAAAGTAATGGTGTCGCGAAGCGTAGTTTGCATATGCAGGGAAAGGCTATCGATGTGCGCCTGACAGGCTTTGATACCAGGCAGCTACACAAGGCAGCAAAAAAGCTATCTAGAGGCGGTGTGGGTTATTATCAGAAGTCCGACTTTATCCATGTCGACACAGGGCGTGTGCGTTACTGGTAGGATCTCACTGTGAGGTAGTTTGTGACATCACTGCCTCGACCACCTGGCCGGCACATATGGCAGCATCATTGGCTGGCAGTCGTATCGGCATGCAAGCCCTGAAACCGTTTTCTTCCAACAGGCTAACAACATAGTCAGACAATTTTCTGTTCTGGAATACCCCTCCACACAAGCCAATATTATTGACATGATGACGCTGGCGCACAGTCTGCGCCTGCCAGAGCAGGGTATGCGCGAGACAGGAGTGAAAGTGGCTGGCACGGTCAGAAATACTGCGACCGTCATCCATTAGCAATGGCAACAGACCTGACCAGTCGGCCTGTAACAGTCCCTGGGTGTTTTCAATCTGTGGCATTGGCTGACATGGCCGTAATGCACTGCTGGCCTGTTCCAGCAGCATTGGCCCCTGACCTTCAAAGCTGGCCTGCTGAAGTAAGCCAGTCAGTGCTGCGGCGGCATCAAACAGTCGCCCTACAGCGGTGGTCTGAGGGGTGTTGTGCCTCTTTCCCCAGGCCTGTTGTAATAATTCTGCCCCTGCCGGCAGGCCAGTCCAATGGATACCGCACTGCCAGCACAGGGCAGCCGCACTACGCCAGGGTTCACGGCTCGCTTTTTCCCCGCCAGGAAGGTAAAACGGCAGCATGCTGGCGACACGCTGCCAGTTACCGGGCTGTCCGTACAGGGCTTCACCGCCCCACAGAGTATTATCTGTGCCATGCCCAGCACCATCCCAGGTAAAGATCAGCCAGTCATCTGCCGTTGATCGGTTATCTGTCCAGTAGTCAAGAACCAGGGCCGAGGCATGTGCATGATGATGAAAAATCGGGGTGACAGGCAAGTCTGATTCAGTGGCCCAGCGGCTGCTAGCGTACATCGGGTGAGCATCGCAAAGTACTGCTTTTGCCCTGGTCTGATAGAGCTGCTGCAGATCTTCGATAACCTGTCTGAACACAAGCAGGCTGCGAGGGCTGTCCAGGTCACCGATATGTGGAGAAACGACTATGCGATCATCCCATGCCAGGGCAATAGTGTTTTTCATATGACTGCCGGTAGCCAGTACAGGCTCAGACAGGGAAAAAGGGAGATCCAGTTCCACCGGTGAATTACCACGACCCATTCGTATTGGTCGAGGCCTGCCAGCAATGGTCCTGTATACCGGGTCATCGGCGGGCCGCACAATGCCCCGGTTATGATGAAGAAAAGACTGTGCAACCTGAGACAGGCGTTTCTCTACTTCAGCGCTATCAGTCAGTACTGGTTCACCGCTGATATTAGCCGAACTTGCAACCACTGGCAGATCAAATGCGTCCAGTAGCAGGTAATGCAGTGGGCTATAGGGAAGCATAACACCAAGTTCGTTCAAACCAGGGGCAATTAATGCCGATAATGGTTTTTTATTACGAGACAAGACGATGGGCCGGGCGGGAGAGCGTAACAGATCAGCTTCATCCTGTGTCAGTTCTACATACTGCCTGATTCTCGCTAGGCCCTCAGATCCTCGTTCGGGAAACATCACTGCAAGTGGTTTATCAGGTCGCGGTTTCTGTTGCCGAAGACGATCGATGGTCTCGTCATTTTGTGCATCACACAACAGGTGATAACCACCAATCCCCTTTACCGCAATGATTTTGCCTTCATGCAGGCTTTTGATGCAGGCTGTCAGCGCCTTTGCCGTATCCTGTACATCCTGACTGCCATCCCGAAATTGTAATGCCGGGCCGCAGTGCGGACAGGCAAGTGGCTGGGCATGGAAGCGTCGGTCCAGCGGATCTTCATACTCATTTCTGCAGTCCTGACACAGTGTAAAGCCGGACATCGAGGTGGCAGCTCTGTCATAGGGCAGCTTTTTGATAAGGGTATAACGAGGTCCGCACTGGGTGCAGTTGATAAATGGGTAAGCATACCTTCGCTGTGCAGGGTCTCTAAGCTCAGCAAGGCAATCATCACAGGTGAAAAAGTCGGTCGGGATATGTATCTGCGGCGTGTCGCTGTTATCACTGGGCAGGATGCTAAAGTGTCTGCTGGTTTCTGCTTCAAGGTCAGGTTCGATACTATGCACTGACTGGATATACGGCGCAGAAATGGCCGGTGCAGAAGCAACGATTTCATTGCAGAACTGCTCAAGCCCGGCTTCCGTCCCCTGGATGTGGATTTCAACCTGTCCGGTGCAGTTGCGTACCGATCCAGATAAGCCAAGCTGGTGCGCAAGTCTATATATAAAAGGCCTGAAGCCGACTCCCTGTACCTTGCCAGTAATGATCAGATGTCGTGCTTGTAATGTCACCAGTCGATTGTAATACTGCCTTATGCTGCAGAGTCTCGCACTCCACCGGCCCACCAGATCCGACAGGCTCCTTCATCAGAAACCATGCAGGGGCCAACAGGGTTTCGCGGCGTGCAGGCCTTGCCGTATAGCCGGCATTCATTCGGGTAGATCCTGCCTAGTACTACTCGAGCACAATCACAACCCGGTGGCATTTGCCCGGCACGGCGGCGAGCATTATCGGCATAAGCGGGAAATCTCATTCTAGCATCGTGTTTTCGAACTGTATCATTTAGCGCAAAACCGGAGTCGGGGATGATACCGACTCCTCTCCAGTTGGCATCCACCACATCGAGTACCCTGTGCATATGTGTTTGTGCTGTCTGGTTGCCTTCGGGGCGTACCAGTTCGGGATAGCAGTTGTCCAGAAATGGTTTGTTTTCAATAATCTGGCGCAGTGTGGAATATATAGCCGCAAGCAGGCTTTCGGCGCTGAAGCCGGCAATTGCCGCCGGCATGTGATATTTTTCGACGATGAACTTCCACTCGTTTCCACCCATAACTGTGGCGACATGCCCAGGGGCTACCAGGGCCTGAAATCCTGCCTGTTCTGACTCCAGCAGCATGGCAACAGCGGGCCAGGTCAGACGACCGGATAATAGTACGTACAAATTATCCGGCACACCCTGTGCCAGCATGGCGGCAACCGGTGCAGTTGTTGTTTCGAACCCGGTGGCAAAAAAGACCACTGCTGTGTCCGGATTGTCGCGAGCCAACTGTACCGGCTCCGTCGGTGAGGCAACAGGACGGATATCAGCTCCTGCCGCTTTCGCCTGTTCGAGTGTGCGAATCTCATTTTTACCAACATTAACTGGCACCCGCAGCATGTCACCAAAGGCGACCAGGGTGATATCTTCATTGAGTGCAATCTGGATGGACTCGTAGATATCTTCTTCCGGGCAGACGCAAACCGGGCAGCCGGGGCCGGGTATCAATTCAATGTTTGCAGGCAGGGCGCCTCTAAGTCCTGCCATGGTGATGGAACGTTCATGACCACCACAGACATTCATGATACGAAACTTTTCTGGCGGTAGCTTCAGCGCACGGATGTCATCAAGCCATTGTCGAGCAGTAGCGCTCATGAAGGTGAGTGTCGGTGCGAGTGTGTATGTTGGTGATGGTGATCGTGGTCATCATGGTGATATTTGTCAGCGGAATGCAAAGCAGCACCCTCGGGTTGAATATTCGGGCGCAGGCTTAAATTATTAATTCTCCGTTCACGCTGAGCCATTACTTCATCACGCAACCAGTCCAGCCAGCTGTCTATATCAATTTTTCGCCGCGCAGCCAGTTGTAACACAGGTGCTTCACTGGCCAACTGCCTGACGTAATGTTCGGCTTGCTGAGGGTCGAAATCATCAATCACCTCAAGCAGGTCTGATTTTGTCAACAATATCAGGTCGGCAGCACGGAACATGACCGGGTACTTGGCCGGTTTGTCATCACCCTCGGTAACAGAAAGCAGTGTGATGTTACGGTGTTGTCCGAGGTCAAAACTGGCCGGGCAAACCAGATTCCCAACATTCTCGATAAAGACTATGTCGACTCCATTGAGATCAAGGTGATGCAGGGCATCATGCACCATATGTGCATCGAGGTGGCAGGCACTGCCGGTACTTATCTGCAGAGCTGGCACACCCTTATCACGAATACGCTGGGCATCATTCTCCGTTTCCAGGTCACCTTCAATGACAGCAATTGAAAATTCGTCAGCAAGGCCATCAATGGTTGCTTCCAGCAGGGCTGTCTTGCCAGCGCCAGGGGAGGACATCAGGTTTATCGCGAGTATGGACTGCTTATCAAAGTGCTGACGATTGTGTACCGCCTGGCGGTCGTTCTCAGTCAACAGGTTTTGCAGCACAGTGATAGCCTGCCGACCATCTTCGGTGCGAGCCAGCTTGCCCTTATCAGTTACCAGGTGTGCATTACTATGAGTTACATTACAGCCGCAGGTATCGCACATGAGTCTCTCCGTTATATGATGACTTCGCCCATACTTGTTAACATATCGCCTTTATTTATCTATCCGGCGACGATGCAATCTCCAGTTTTAACGTAAATTACAGCTAGAGAGACTGCCGCGCTTTGTTCGCAATGACAAGTTATTTTAAATAATAATTCTTTCTTAAGTCTATTTATCAAATTCAAGTTTGCTCAGTACCATTTCATCTCCACTGATCAGTTTTGTGTGGTAATCACCACAGACTGCGCAAATTAATCTGTTGGTGCTGGCTTCTGATTCCTCTCCACACTTTTTACAATGGACCCTGACTGGCATGGTATCGATTACCAGATTCGCATTTTCGGCTATGCTGCCGGCCGCGGCCAATGGATAGGCATGCTCCAGCAGCGGAATCTCGGCACCTGATAAAGGCCCAACCTGCAACCAGATAGTCTCTACCGACACTGCATGGTTGTCACGTGCAAGATCTTCTACCTGCTCGATCAGGGCCTGGCAAATAGCCAGTTCATGCATGTTCCGCGGCAAGCATCTCGTCGTAGATTTCCCACGCCGAACGCGCTTCCTGTTCCGTCATTTTCTGGATGGCATAGCCGATATGGACCATCACGTAATCCCCGATAGCGACTTCATCCTCCTGTAACATGAACAGGTTGACTTCACGCTCGACGCCTTTCGCCTCGCAGCGGGCAACGAAGCCATCAATCTGTTTAACCTGCATTGGTATGCCTAGACACATGCCATATCCCTGATAATCTATTTTGCTAAAAAAATATGATTAATGTTTGCTATTTTGATATAAATCAAAATAATCATAATAACTTTCGATCATAATGAACGAAAATAATAAATATAACAATGACCATAAAACAACAGTAATGATGATAGAACCAAGAAACTCTCAATGATATGAAAACACTGGTACTCGGCATCGGTAATACACTGCTCACGGACGAAGGGGCGGGTATACATGCACTGCAGTACCTGCAACAGAACTACCCCGAAGCAGACAATATCACCTACCTGGACGGCGGCACCCTAAGCTTTACCCTCGCAGGAGCGGTAGAAGATGCAGACAACCTGATCGTCATCGATGCCGCCCAGCTGAAAGACAAGCCAGGTACTGTCGACTGCCTGGTGAATGAAGCAATGGACAGTTTTCTCGGTACCTGCAAGCGCAGCGTGCACGAAGTGGGCCTGCTCGATCTGCTCGATATTGCCCGCCTGACCGGTAACCTGCCTGAACGCCGTGCACTGGTCGCCATTCAGCCTGACGTTGTCGACTGGGGTGATGCGCCAACTGATTCCGTTGCCTCCGCGATACCGGTGGCCGCGGAAAAAGTAGCTGAACTGATGAAGAGGTGGAACACAGACAAACTGCTATGAGGAGAAGGGTGGATGCTCGAACATATGGCAACAGACAGTAATGCCTGTGGCGAAGGAGACATTTTTACCGGCAATGTGGCGCCGATACTGAATGAGATCAGGCATGCCCTGCAACGGCTACTTGACGAGGACCAGACAACTACTATCGACCTGCGCGGTATCCCGATGGGGCCCGGGGAGGAACAGCACCTCGAATCCCTGCTGGGAACTGGTGAAGTGACTGCCACCATCGATGCTATGGGCCTGTCCACGGTTATTGAAACATCACTGGCGGGCGTCTGGCTGGTAGTCCACCGCAATGACAACGATGACATCCTGGGTAAGTTTATCGAGATTACCCGTAATCCAACGATTCTTGAATCACAGACAGAAGACATGCACAGTGCTCTCGAGCGGCTGCCCGGTATTCTGGCTGATTACAGCTGAGAGAAGGAGAAGCTAACATGGCTTATGATAAAACTCTGGGCGAATTGCTACGCGAGCAGGGGATTACCCGACGCGGCTTCCTGAAATTCTGCGCCACCACGGCATCGATGATGGCACTGTCACCTTCGATGGTGCCGAAGATTGCCGCAGCCCTCGAGAATGCAAAGCGTCCCTCCGTGATCTGGCTGTCCTTCCAGGAATGTACCGGCTGCACGGAATCGCTGACCCGCTCGCATTCACCGACCATCGAGAAGCTGATCTTCGACGTAATCTCGCTGGATCACCACCATACCCTGATGGCGGCTTCCGGTTACGGCGTCGACGAAGCACTGCATGACGCGATGAAGGAGAACTATGGTAAATACCTGTTGCTGGTAGACGGTTCGATTCCTGTTGGCAACCCGGCTTATTCGACCATCAGCGGTGTCAGCAATCTCGACCAGTTGACAGAGGCTGCAAAGGGAGCGGCGGCGATTGTTTCCATCGGCACCTGCGCAGCTTTCGGCGGTATTCCACATGCCAATCCGAACCCGACTGGAGCCGTTGCCGTTTCCGATATCATCAAAGACAAGCCGATTATCAACGTGTCCGGCTGTCCGCCGATTCCGGTAGTGATCACCGGTGTGCTGGCACAGTTCCTGACCTTTGGCAAGTTGCCAGAAATGGATGAACTGGGTCGGCCAAAGGCGTTTTTTGGCCAGAATATTCATGATCGCTGCTATCGCCGTCCCTTTTACGAGCGTGGACAGTTTGCCGAGACCTTTGATGACGAAGGAGCAAAAAAAGGCTGGTGTCTGTTCAAGCTTGGTTGCAAGGGGCCGGTGACCTATAACGCCTGTGCAACAATGAAATGGAATGAGGGAACCAGCTGGCCGGTTGAATCAGGCCATGGCTGCCTGGGCTGCTCAGAGCCGAATTTCTGGGACATGGGTGGGTTTTACAATTCGCTGTCAACACCAACTATTGATATCGCAAAAACTGCTGCTGCCGGTCTCGCGGCAGGTGCCGCCGTAGGTGTTGCTGCCGGTGCACTTAACCGAAGGAAAAAAAATAAAGCAGCCAGAGAGCATGAAACAGTTACGATAAATGATCTAGAGAAAGGAGCAAAATCGTGACTTCCGTAGAATTCCTGCAATGGGTAAGAGGCCCCGGACTTGCGATTGCCTCGATAATCTTTGTTTTTGGCATGACGCTGAAGGTTTTGGAGATTTTCATGCTGGGGCGCAAGAAAAACCTGGCTGAACTTAGGAGTAGCGGGGTCAAGGAAGGATTTCGTACCATAATAACTCGCTTTGGAGCCGTTGACAGGTTCACGACCAGGCGCACCATGTTCACACATATTACCGGTTGGGTGTTTCATGTTGGCTTGTTTGTGGCAATTTTCCTGCTGACACCACATATAGAATTATTTAAATCATTTCTCGGTTTTGGCTGGCCAGCACTGCCCACAGCCATTGTTGATTTTGTCACTGTTATCACGTTGATCACGTTGCTAATTATATTGTTTCACCGAATCACCAACCCGGTTCTGAGATACCTGTCCGTAGGAGAGGATTACGTAGTCTGGGTTTTGACATTCCTGCCTATGCTGACCGGTTATATGGCTTACCACCATCTGTTTTTCCCGTATACCTGGCTACTGGGTATCCATATACTGAGTGTTTGTATACTGATGGCGTTGTTTCCCTTTACCAAACTTACGCATGCTGTGACGTTGTTTTTTTCGCGCTGGTATAACGGCTACATGGGCGGACAGAAAGGAGTAAAACAATGAGCGAGGCCACACTAGAAAGGGGGATAAAAGCCCTGAAGGAACAGATTGATGCACCGGTAGCATCATTCTTTAGCAGTTGCGTCCACTGTGGCATGTGCGCCGAGGCCTGCCTGTTCTACACGGAAACCGGCAATCCCAAGTACACACCGATCAGCAAGGTAGAGCCGATGCGCCGTCTATGGGAGCAGGAATTTACCCTGATCGGGCGCATCAAGAAACTGCTCGGTCTAAGCAAGAAGATTACCGACGAGGAACTTTCAGAGTGGCAGGAGCTGGTCTATAACTCCTGCTCGATGTGCGGACGCTGCACAATGGTGTGCCCGGTGGGCAATGACATTACCTATATGATCCGTAAATTCCGTGAAGGCATGTCGGCAGCTGGCCACGCACCGGAAGGTCTGATCGGTGCCACCACGCGGGCGATCCAGATCGGTAGCCCGATGGGTGTGAAATTTCCGGCCCTGAAGGCACAGGCAGGACATGTGGAGAAAGAAGTTGGTTTCGAGATTCCGTTCGATAAGGTTGGAGCAGAGTACATGCTGCTGATGTCGTCGATGGAAATCATGAACTACCCGGAATACCTCGGTGCGGTAGCCCGAATTTTCCATCAGGCAGGCAAGAGCTGGACGATCTCGTCAGAGGCTTTCGAGGCGACTAATTCCGGCATCCAGATCGGTACGTCGGATCTGGCCCGTGAGCTGGTAAATCGCATCGTCGAGGCGGCTGAGAAACTGAAAGTCAAGACGGTGATCAGCCCGGAATGCGGCCACGCCTATACCGCGATACGCTGGGAGGGGCCGAACCTGGTTGGTCATCCCTTCAGCTTCCGCGTCAGACATATCCTCGAGGTGCTGGATGAATTCCGCAAAGACGGCCTGCTCAGGACTGAGGGATTCGAGGAAGACAAGATGACCTTCCACGATCCGTGCCAGCTGGTGCGTCGCGGTGGCGTGATCGAGCAGCCGAGAAACCTGCTTAACATGGTGGCAAAGAACTTCGTCGAAATGGATGACCACGGCAAGATGAACTGGTGCTGTGGTGCTGGTGGTGGCGTCAGTGCAAACGAGGACGCCCACGAGTTGAAGCTCACGGCATTCAAGCGCAAGAAGGCTCAGCTCGACGAGCTGCACGTTGATACCCTGGTCACTGCCTGTGCAAACTGCCGCATCCAGCTCGAAGAGGGCCTGGAAGTCAATGACATGGACATTCCGGTCGTTGGTCTGACCGAGATGCTTGCAGAACACCTGGTCGAAACAGACAGCAAGCAGGGGTAAAAAGCGATGACAGGAACGGCTAATGACAGCGAATTCAGAAAGCAACTGGATGATCTCAGTCTCGCTCAGCAGCGGGCAGTGGGTGCACGTTTTGTGCACAGTGTCAAAGACCTGACCGACGATGCGCGCATTGATGTTGCCATTAAGGTTGCACAGGATAGCGAAGCCAACAATGATGAGATTCATTCAGCGTTCAAGTCTGCCAGGAGTGCGGTACTGGATTGCTATACGCGTTGCGGTGCCGATGCTGACTGGGCCACACAGGCCAGCTATTTCGTCGCCCGTGCAGCAAGTGATGTAGTGATGCCGGAAAAAGAAATTAGTAACAACAATCCAGCTTGGCAGGCGGCCATGCATTCTCGTATGGCGCGCACATGTGCGGTGATTGATACTGATACAACTGAGGAACAGCAGGAAACCGAGCAGCAGCATAGAATCCTTGATCATTTTCTTAATGACTAAAAGAGAATAAAACCATGACTAAACGCGTTGTCGTTGATCCAATTACAAGAATAGAAGGTCATCTACGTATTGAAGCGCAGATGGATGGAGATAAAATTGCCCAGGCCTTTTCATCCGGCACCATGGTGCGCGGTATCGAGCTGATACTGAAGGGCAGAGACCCGCGTGATGCATGGGCATTTGCGCAGCGCATCTGCGGCGTCTGCACGCTGGTTCATGGCATTGCATCCGTGCGCGCGGTTGAGAACGCGCTGAATTATGAAATTCCTCCCAATGCTCAGATCATACGCAACCTGATGATTGCGGCGCAGTACGTGCATGATCATGTGATGCATTTCTATCATCTGCACGCACTGGACTGGGTTGATGTAGTTTCTGCCCTGAATGCAGACCCTCAGGCAACCTCAGAGCTTGCTCAATTGGTCTCTCCGCAATGGCCGAAGTCTTCGCCGGGCTATTTCTCTGACATAAAGAAAAAACTTAAAGTTTTTGTTGAAGGCGGGCAGCTTGGTATTTTCGCCAAGGGCTACTGGGGGCACCCGGCCTACAAGCTCCCCGCGGAAGCAAACCTGATGGCCGTTGCGCACTATCTCGAGGCCCTCGAGTGGCAGCGTGATGTGGTCAAGATACATACTATATTTGGTGGCAAGAACCCGCATCCGAACTTCCTCGTCGGCGGTGTGCCGTCGCCGATTGATCTGAACTCCGATTCGGCGATCAATTCGAAACGGCTGGCCCAGGTGCAGGAAGTCATCGACAAGATGCAGGTCTTCGTCGACCAGGTATACATTCCCGATACCCTGGCGATTGCCGGATTCTACAAGGACTGGGGTGGGCAGGGCGAAGGAGTAGGCAACTTCCTCTGCTATGGCGATCTGCCGGAAAAAGGCATGTCTGATCCGTCTTCCTACATGATTCCAGCCGGTGTGATACTTAACAGGGATTTGTCTACCATTCATCCTGTCGACATGAATAATGCCGACGAGATCCAGGAGCAGGTTGCGCATTCCTGGTACAACTACAGTGACGGTAACGAAAAGAGTCTGCATCCCTACGACGGCGAGACTGAACTGAATTATGAAGGCCGTGGTGGTCCGAAACCGCCGTATGATCAGCTCAATATCGATGACGGCTATTCATGGCTGAAGTCGCCGCGCTGGAAGGGGCACGCGATGGAGGTCGGCCCACTGGCCCGCGTGCTGATGCTTTATGCGTCCGGCCATGAACAGACCAAAGAGCTCGTCAACATGACCCTGAAGACACTCGATGTGCCTGTCGAGGCGCTGTTTTCGACACTCGGAAGAACGGCAGCGCGTACCCTGGAAACCAAGGTCATGGTCGATGCGATGCAGAGCTGGAAGGATACCCTGGTCGCCAATATCAAGGCTGGAGATACGAAGACATTCAACGAAAAACTCTGGGAGCCGCATTCCTGGCCGTCCGAAACACGGGGTGTGGGCTACATGGAAGCGCCGCGTGGCGGACTCGCTCACTGGATCGTGATTAAGAACGGGCTGATCGAAAACTACCAGGCCGTGGTGCCCAGCACCTGGAATGCCGGTCCACGTGATAGCCAGGGAATCCCCGGGCCTTACGAGGCAGCCCTCGCAGGTCACGCACTGCATGATCCGAAACAGCCGATCGAGATACTGCGAACCATACACAGTTTCGATCCGTGTATATCCTGCGCGGTCCATATCACAGATCCGCAAGGAGAAGAAATTATGCAGGTGAAAGTGAGATGAACAAAAAAATCATAAAATTAATCGGTTTTGCATCGCTGTTGTTAACGGCACCATTTGCTGAGGCGCATACGGGTTTGGCTCAGCATAGTTTCCAGTCAGGCTTATTACACCCTATGCTGGGTCTGGATCATCTGCTAGCAACGATGGCAGTGGGAATATGGGCTGCAAAAATGGGTGGTAAAGTGAGATGGAGTATGCCGCTGCTTTTTATCGCATTGCTTACAGTTGCAGCTATATGGTCTCAGGGTCTGGCTAGCGTGCTTGCGGTTGAAAATAGTATTGCGGTGTCCTTACTGCTACTTGGTCTTTTTATTGTATTCTCTATAAAACTGCCCGCTACGATTGGCATGATCATTGTCGGCCTGTTTGCTATCTTCCATGGTGTTGCGCATGGTACGGAATGGCCGGCAGTGGTAACACCATTCTGGTATGTATCAGGGTTTGTCTTCACTACTGCTTCATTACAAGTTGTCGGGGTGATGGCTGCTACTTACGGAGCTGATCGGGCGCAGGTATTGATTCGATTATCAGGCATGTTGATTGCCAGTGCTGGCGGCTGGATATTATTGACTAATTGAGAAAAAACATATTTTGATAAGTGCCTGCTGCCGGTTTTCAGGGCGGGCATTTTTTTTGTTCAGCCCGTTCGCTATATTTCCGCTATACTTTCTGCCAGTCATTTGTCTCCAGCCCATCAAAATAATGAGAAAAAATGAAAGAATTTGCAGGCATTATTCGTCTACCTTTTCTGTTGCTGGCACCTGTCTGTGTCTTCCTTGCTGCCGGTCTGGCTTATTCCATGACTGGCGAGCTTGATTGGGGGCTGTTATTGCTAATTTTATTCGCTGCCATTTCTGCACATATCGGTGTTAACGCACTGAATGAATATCAGGATTTTATCAGTGGTCTGGATTTACAGACTGAACGCACTCCATTCAGTGGTGGTAGCGGCACCCTGCCGGAGAACCCGCATCTTGCCCCACTGGCACTGAGAATTAGTATCAGTGCAATTGTATTTACCAGCATATCCGGACTTGTGCTTATTTATCTACGGGGATCAGAATTGCTTTTACCCGGCCTGTCAGGGCTTGTACTGATCGTACTGTATACAAAAATTCTTAATCGTTACCCGTTGCTATGTCTTTTATCTCCCGGCCTTGGCTTTGGCATTATAATGGTCGGTGGCAGTTATTTCGCGTTGACAGGAACCTATAGTAATGAAGTCTTTCTGGTCTCTCTGATTCCATTTTTTCTGGTGAATAATCTTTTACTGCTAAATCAGTTTCCCGATGTCAGTGCAGATCGTAAAGCAGGACGAAGACATATACTTATTCAATATGGTTACAAGGCAGCAAGTCTTGTCTATCTTATTTTTTTGTTGTTCGCAGCACTGACCCTTATAGCTTCAGCGTATCTGGGCATTTTGCCTCTCTACAGTTTGTCCGGACTGCTGCTGATTGCTGTCGGTGTACCTGTTTATCAGGCAGCTGCCAATACCGGCTCAAATATCGATTTATTGTTACCTCATATGGGTGCCAATGTAGGCATGGTGTTATTGATGCCGGTGCTACTGGGTATCAGTTTATTTTACAATTCTTTTAAAGGTGTTTCCGGATGAATGCTATTGATCCCATGTTCTATATCGGCATGTATATCGTATCTTATGCACTGGCCTGGTACACATGGAAGGACGAAAAGGGCTGGTTCTCTCGCATCATGAAATTTCTACTGACGGGTCTCATTCCCATCGTTTCTCTGATGCTGTTTATCTGGAAAGTATATAAAAACCCTGAAGATGGCCAATAGTTTCGATTCAAACTGGTCGGGGTGAGAGGATTCGAACCTCCGACCCCCTACTCCCGAAGCAGGTGCGCTACCAGGCTGCGCCACACCCCGACTGATTCGATCTACGAAAAAGTTTAATATGCCCGCTGCACTGAGAAATCAGCTAGCGTCATCATGGCATCTTTATAAACAGAGTCAGGTAATACGAAAAGTGCTTGTTTCGCCTTCTCCGCTTCAGCGGATGCGCGTTGTGAAGTGTACGCCAGAGAATCCGTTGATTCAATAATAGCGATAACCTCGTTAATTTTATCAAGTCCACCTGAACGAATTGCTTCACTGAGCGTTTTCTTATCTTTCACACTGGCGTGCTGCATGGCATGGATTAGTGGCAGGGTAGGTTTACCTTCTGACAGGTCGTCGCCAACATTTTTGCCCAGCGCCTCGGAGCTGGAACTGTAATCCAGCAGGTCGTCAACCAGCTGAAATGCGACTCCCAGGTGTTGACCATAGCTGGCCAATGAATGTTCTACAGTTTCACTTTGCCCGGAGATTACGCCACCGATACGTGCTGCTGCGTCAAACAGAATAGCTGTTTTGGCACGAATAACCTCATCATAGCGCTGCTCGCTGATGTCAGGCTCATTAATGTTTAGCAACTGCATCACTTCACCCTCTGCAATATTATTCGTGGTGTGTGAAAGGATATCCATGACATGCATATTGCTGGCTTCAACCATCATCTCAAATGAGCGCGAATACAGGAAATCACCTACCAGTACACTGGCCTCATTGCCCCAGATGTCGTTGGCTGTCGCTTTTCCCCGTCGCATATCAGAGCTGTCGACAACATCATCATGTAGCAAGGTGGCGGTATGGATAAATTCAATGACCGCGGCGAGCAGGATATGTTTATCTCCCTTGTAACCGCTTGCAAGTGCACTCAATAGTACAATCATCGGCCGTAAACGTTTGCCGCCACTATTCACAATGTAGGTGCCAAGCTGATTAATCAGAACCACTTCAGAACTAAGTCGTTGTAGAATCAACTTGTCAACGGCAGATGTTTCTGCTTTTAGCAACTCCTGTACAGATTCAAAATCGCCGTCAGTAGTTGATTTTTGCCGGATACTGAGGTTTTTGTTGGCGCTTGCAGTCATGCTCTGGATATTTCGTTTTGTAACAGTATAAGATTATTTGTATTTGATTATAGGGGCAGTGACGATCAATATAAATGATAATAAATCATACATATGCCTTAATTGCAGCTCGATTGTAAAGGTTTACCTTATTACATGCATCTGAAATGGTTTTTTCGTTGACTGAAACTGCCCCAGACGATAAAATCGCCGCCCTTTACCAGAAGCAGCTTTGCAGCTGCTGTATGACAGAATTCCTTAGGGATTTATTGGGGATAAAAAGAATGTATGCAGTAATCAAGACCGGTGGCAAACAATATCGGGTCGCAGTAGGTGACATACTACGCGTTGAAAGTCTGAATGCCGATGAAGGTTCATCTATCGAGCTCGACGATGTCCTTATGGTTGCCGATGGTGACGAAATCAAAACAGGCTCTGATGTAGCCGAAGGCACCACCGTTACTGCTTCAGTACGTGGACATGGCCGTGGTGACAAAATTCGCGTCTACAAATTCCGTCGCAGGAAGAATTATCGCCTGACTCAGGGCCACAGACAGAATTTCACCGAACTGGAAATTACCGCGATTGGTGGTAAAAGCGCGTAAGTAACAGAAACAGAACACAGGAATAGCACAATGGCACATAAAAAAGCAGGCGGTAGTTCACGTAACGGTCGCGATTCAGAATCAAAGCGACTTGGCGTAAAGCGCTACGCTGGCCAGCAGGTGCTGGCAGGCAACATCCTCATTCGTCAGCGTGGTACCAAGTTCCATCCTGGAAAGAATGTAGGCAGAGGCAAAGATGACACCTTATTTGCAACATCTGATGGTATTGTTCAGTTCTCAGTCAAAGGCCCCTACAAGCGCAGAACGGTTAGTGTATTGGCCAGCTAAAGCATCGCCACTAGATTGATTCAGCAAAACCCTGCTTTGGCGACAAGGCGGGGTTTTTCATTTTTGGATAATCATTATGAAGTTTGTTGATGAAGCAGAGATCAAGGTATTTGCCGGTGATGGCGGTAATGGATGTCTAAGCTTCAGGCGCGAGAAATATATTCCCAGGGGCGGCCCCGACGGTGGTGATGGTGGCCGTGGTGGCGATGTGTACCTGGTCGGTTCTTCATCGCTAAACACTTTGGTAGATTTCCGTTATAGCCGAAGTTTCAGGGCAAAAAATGGTGAGAAGGGACGTGGGGCTAACTGTACTGGT
>JARFQE010000009.1 GCA_029287915.1 Arenicellales bacterium | reverse complement strand
CATTACTACTCAGCGGTTGTCCACTAGAGGGTGATGATGGCATTGCCGGACTCAATGGTGCTGATGGCATTGATTGCTGGGACATAAATGAGAACCGTGTAAACGATATCGATGAAGATATCAACAAGGATGGCGTGTGGAGCGCAGCCGATTGCAGTGCAACGACGACTGCTGCAGTCGCACCACAGAATCAGGACGTCGACCTGACACACCAGCACTTCTGTGAGGCCTTTGCCACACTGGGACAGTACCCGGAAGGTTGCCCGTCGAGCACTCATACTCCCCCAACAGGCACCCTGGTTAAAATGGAATCGGGCCAGTTCGATGGCTCTTATCAGACATGTAGCGATCTTTCAATCGATACGCGATCAGAGGATGGAACTAATAAAGCCTACTGGTTATTGCAGGGTGGCTATATCGCCGATACTGAAACATTTGCACTTGCAGACAGGGCGCAGTGCGAGACGAAATGTAACAACGATGCGAATTGTGTTGCTGCCTATTACCTGAAGACAATCGGGCTGGATTCCGGCGTCTGTAATATCATGTATCACTCTGATACTGTCTCCCCTTACGAGCATGCCTGCGGCGCAGATCTGGCTGGTCTCACGGCTGCAAATATCTGTCTGGGTTTCCTCGGTGACACGACAGACTGGTACGCACTTTGTCCATAGAATAGCTGCGGTCAGAGAGTAATAGTTTCTAATATCAGGAAGTATTGCCCTCTGAATTGCGTTATTCATATCATTGGCCAAACATTATATTCAGATAATAATCTAACAAATCATTCGTGCCGGACTCCTCGCTTCGCTCGTTCGCACCACAATTCAACCGTTAACGTCCGCTTTTCTGGGGCTTGCTGCTTTGATATTTCCTGCCGATAGACCGCATCTGGCCGATAGCGGACTCTGCTCATATTCCTGGCCACAAATCCTCGAATTTTATACCTGTGTCCGCTAACGAGCCGTTCCGGAGCCTGGCAATAACTTGTAGGCATAGACAGTCAGCAAGATAGGAGAATGCCATCGTTCGCCCAGGCGTGTGGACTATCCATATCCACTTTCGGTCATGTTATCTTGCGTCACTAGTAAAGCGACCGTTGCCTGGTATCAGCTGTTAAAATTCCGGGCGACGAAATCCCAGTTGACCAGGTTCCACAGTGCTTCTACATATTTAGGACGTGCATTACGGTAGTCAATGTAATACGCATGTTCCCAGACATCGCAGGTTAGCAAGGGTTGCTTGCCATTGGTCATCGGGTTGGCTGCATTACTGGTATTGACAATCTCCAGGCTGCCATCGGTATTCTTCACCAGCCAGGTCCAGCCGGAGCCGAAGTTGTTGACCGCGGATTCAGAGAAACGTGTCTTGAAGTCATCAATACTGCCAAACGCCTGCTCAATTGCAGTGGCCAGCTCGCCTTCAGGTGTGCCGCCACCGTTTGGACTCAGGCAGTTCCAGTAGAAGGTGTGATTCCAGACCTGGGCGCCATTATTGAAGATGCCGCCCGAAGCTCTCTTGATAATCTCTTCCAGCGTAGCCGACTCGAATTCGGTGCCAGCTATGAGGCCGTTAAGTTTATCTACATATGTTGCATGGTGTTTCTTGTAATGAAACTCGAGTGTTTCCGCGGAGATGTATGGTTCTAGCTCGTTTTCAGGATATGGAAGATCAGGGAGTGTATGTTGTGTCATGATAACTTGCCTTGTTAATTGTTAATGCCTGGTTAAATTACAGTCTGATTGATCAGTTGAAAGTCAAAAAGTTTATATAAGAATTCAAATAACGTGCAGTAAGTTGCTCAGTGCGCTACTGCTCATTCAATTGCATATGTAAACCGGGATTTTGTTATTGAAGATTTATATTTTGGCTTGTCAAAATGAGGATCCCAGAAATCTGCAAGATGTTCACGCAGCAGCTGTTCTTCCTTTAACAGTTCTATCCTGTTCCTGGCTTCGGCTGTACGTTGCTTACGGAGTGCTGCATGGGGATCAGTAGTTCTGTTTTGCCTGTCTGGCTGTTGAGTTTTCACCTGCATATCGGTTTCCTCACAACAATGTTTGATTGGCCATTACCATCATCGGTTAATAATGTTTTTAAATTATTAATCTGCAGCTGTTTCAATGTGCTGAAAATATTTTATGGCGAGTGCAGGCTGTAGCACTTCATCCATATCGTGTGTGCTTCCCGATACTAAAACGATCTTCGCTGCAGCATTGTTACCCTTGTGCCGATTGTAGAGTTCGATACTTTGTCGCGTAGGAACCCTGAGATCTTCATCGCCATGTACGAGTAAAAAAGGGCTCGGTATTGCATCATAGGAATGCACACTCCGCTGTAGCCAGCCTTCAGGGCCACCGCATTCCTCCATCACATATTCACGAATACCTTCGATATTTGTTTCCTTGCCCCAAGATCCCGGATCGACAACAGGGGCGAACGCGGCAGTCGCGCGTACGGGCGCATTGCGGGCCGCGGCCAGTAATGCGATCTGTCCACCCTGTGAGTAACCACTCAGATACAGGCGGGACTCATCGACTTCAGGCTGTTGCGCTAGCCAGGCCAGGGCCTGCAGGGCATCGTCTACCTGGCGACCGGCACAATCATCATTACTGCCTGTCGGGGGCCAGCCGCGCATCGTCGGCAACAGTACGGTGTATCCCTGGCGTTGAAATTCTTTTGCAGCCAACTGCATGTACTTCGCCGGATCCACATCCGGCCAGCCCCAGCCATGCAACAAGAGGACGGCCGGGCCGGGACCGGTTGCATGGGCGGGGTAGTAGCGTGATATCAGCATGATGTCATCCAGTTCTATCGAAACCATCATCTCGTCACGGTGATCCTCGACCATTAACTGGTCAGCACTTGCCATGGTTTGACTTCCACTGATTACTGCAAGCACAAGGCATAGAGTGGTTAGAAGTTTCATTCAGCATTCCGGTATAAGGCCACTTCATTGACACAAATGTTGGCATCGAAGTCGCGACCGATAGCGACAATAGCTACACGCGTCAGCCTGGTTGTATTGAGCTGACTATATGTTTTGTGGGCCTTGAAAGCAGTGAACGGTATGTAGATCGATCGCCAGTCAGGGCCGGGGATGAATTCAACCCTGTACGATTGCGCAGACAGCCAGAGCTCACTGGTGTGCAAGTGAACATTGTAACGTTCACCATTACCGGCAACGCGTATGACTACGCCATCATAATCAGAGGCATCGAAGACGACGTCATTGGCCAGATCAAGGGCCATTTGCAGGTATCCGCCGTTGTGATCGGCGCAAACATCACCTTTGAGGCGCAGGCATTCACGGCCCAGGTACTGATCGGCTGTCAATACACCCTGTGAACATCCACCTGCGACGCCATCAGTGAGCAAGGACCACTGACCTGCATGGCTGGAATGCAGGTCATGTGTGCTGCGGTCATCGATATATGTTGTATACGCTTTCACTTTATGAATACCTTTATGTTCAGATCTCCAAAATCAGTAAAGCTGCAACGCCGAACAGGATAACGATCTGTGCAGCATTTATGAGCACACTCCATCGATGCAGCAGGTTGAAACGCTTCGCCGCACCCGGTACGCCCTGTAGCTCTGCATCTCGCTCTCGATTGATCAGCGGCATCAGTATCTGGCGGGAGAAGACGAACAACAGGGCGACAAGAAAGCATACGACGCTGACAACGGCATTCGAGTTGAAGGCGAGTATTGCGGTGGTCAGTGCCACGACCAGTCCCCACAGATAATAGTGTGGGAAGAGGGCCCTGAGGAAGACACCAGCATTGTCCGCCGGCAATGCTCTAAAAACGGTCGGCGCAACGGTTATTGCAAAAAACAGCATGCTTCCGATCAAAGCACCGACCAGCCAGATTAGGAATGCGCTTTCAGTTGTCATTACAGCCTCGTTGTATCGTCGTTATGTTCACTGACCATTAAAATTAGAAAAAATTCACTATTTGTCTTATACAAATAGTTGACAAATTAACTCAAATCCAATAATTTATCGACAAAACTTGGACAATAGTCAAGAAGGTCTGCAGATATTTGTGGTTAGCTGCTTATGCGCAATAGCGTCAAGCAGTGCTTATGCTCAATAAGGTGCTGTTTTTACTGGGGAAAAACAGTTATTGCGTTATCACGCCGGGACCTGTCTGTTTGCATGAGTCTGCCGCCACACATATCCGGGTGCTTCTGACAAAAGCTGTACAGGTTTGGTTTTGATCATCATTCAGGAGAGATTTCATGAATATATTATTAAAAAGTGGGGTGCTGGCAACGTCGCTGGCTGTTATCCCTTTGGCGGCTGACGCAGCTATGTGTGGATCTGGCGGCAAGAATTACGGGCCGGGCAAGAGTTATATGAAGCAGGGATATCAACCGCACCGCTACTCATATCGCTATTCGCACCCGATGCCCAGGCATCATCATGGTTATCAACGTCATGGTTATGGTTATAGTCAACCGGGTCATTCGCATTATGGTCATAAAGGCATGAAACCATATCCGTACAGTGAGACCGGGCAGGGCGAGGATGCAGTTGGAAAGACCAGTGCAGGTGCTGCATATGGTGCGACTGCAGCACCTACCCAGGCGGCTGCAACCAGTGACATCATAGAAACAGCTGCAAGTGCTGGGAATTTTAATACCCTGCTTGACGCCATCAGGACTGCCGGTCTGGAAGACACCCTGAAGGGCGATGGTCCATTCACTGTATTCGCACCCAGTGACGAGGCTTTTGCGAGGGTGCCTGAAAAGATCCTGGCGGCAGTCGTTGCGGATCCGGAAGCTCTGAAAGAGCTACTGACATACCACGTTGTGGCTGGTCGTGTTGACTCCAGTGATGTGGCCGGGCTGTCTTCTGCAACCAGCGTTCAGGGTTCGGAACTGAGTATCGATACGTCGAACGGTGTAAAGGTTGGCGGAGCCAACGTGGTTTCTGCTGATATCGTCGCGTCGAACGGAATCATCCACGTGGTGGATTCGGTAATGATGCCCAACTAAGAGCGGGGTCTGCGTCCAGGTGCTTTGTGCATAAACGCTGTTGCCGGGCCGGCTGGTTTCGCCGACGAGCAGTTTCGTCTGCGTGCTCGGCCCGCGCACTCTGCTGATGTAGTCGGTCAGTATGACTATTTTTCGGCTTAATTCTTTGGCTGCAGGACGTGTCTTTGAACACTGTGTATTGTAGACATAAATGAGGAGGTAAAGATGCGACTTTCAATAGATGCAAAAGTACTGTTGATAACAGCCATCACATCAGTAGCGGCTTTTGTAGTCGTGTTGTTCAACAGTATTGCTGTTGATTCGAACCTTGGAGACGAGCTAAAGCATGCATACGGATATGGCTCACCTGCTTACAGTGCGAGCTCGTCTCAAGTTAAACCGCCGTCGGTTGTCATCGAGAATAAGCAATTTCAGCCGGCTACGATCATGTTCAACACGGGTCAGATTGTAACTTGGGTAAATAATTCAAACATGCCGCAGCGTTACAGGTTCTAACAACGATGCACTGTTATCAAGCAGTATGTACAGGTGCGCTGCGCTTGTTCAGGCATTTACGGAGACGGTGCTTATAGCTTTTCCTGTGCTCTGCATCTATCGATGACGGCTGCAGTCATTGAAGAGTAATTAAACAACATCAGGACCGGGCCTGTTTATATAGACGGCTAGACATCGATATTTTCCGCTTCGATGACAATGCTGAGCGCATTCTCAATCATGTGGCGTGCATGAGATGTGGTATTGCTCAGGTAAGCATGCAGTTCGGCGTCCTTTCTGTTACGACTCTCGCATTCACTGCTGTATAGCTCAAATGCGGCAAGACTGGTAATTAGCTCAGCAAGGTGCTTGGGGCATTCGCATTTGATAACCGGTGACATGCTTGCAAGCTTTGTAAGTGTTTCATCGTTATACC
>JARFQE010000052.1 GCA_029287915.1 Arenicellales bacterium | reverse complement strand
TATACCTCAATCTCCAGATCTTTCAGCTTGCGAGTCAACGTATTTCTGCCCCAGCCGAGTAATCGAGCAGCCTCTATCTTCCTCTGGCCAGTGTGTTCAAGCGCTGTTTCAATGAGTATGCGCTCAAATTCAGGTTCCAGATGTTCAAGGACCTTTTCATGTTCTAGCGCAAACTGTTTTTTTACATGCGCGCGCAATGCATCCTGCCAGCCCTGTAGGTTTGAAGAATCACTCGATGTTTGCTGTTTCAGATCTGCTGGCAGATCATCAATTCTGATCAGTTTACTCGGTGCCATGACGCTTAACCAACGGCAGGTGTTTTCCAGTTGGCGGATGTTTCCTGGCCATTGCAGCGAACTGAGATAGTGCATCGCATCATCGGTTATCTGTTTTTCTTCAACTTTTAATTCTCTAGCGGTACGTTTTAGAAAAAATGGTATCAGTAAAGGGATATCTTCACGTCGTTCACGTAGTGCAGGTGTGTGTAAACGCACGACGTTGAGACGGTGAAACAAATCTTCACGAAACTTGCCTTCGCTGACACGCTTTTCAAGATCCTGGTTTGTGGCGGCAATGATGCGTACATTGACATGTATCTCCTTGCGTCCCCCGACCCGATAAAAACGTCCTTCAGACAGAACACGTAACAGGCGAGTCTGTGATTCCGCAGGCATATCACCGATTTCATCGAGAAACAGGGTGCCGCCCTCGGCCTGTTCGAAGCGACCTTTATGCTGAGCCAGAGCGCCTGTAAATGCCCCTTTTTCGTGTCCGAAAAGTTCAGATTCAAGCAGTTCGCTGGGGATTGCACCGGTATTAATGGCGATAAAAGGACCATCCCGGCGTGGGCTATGCTGGTGTAGCGACTCAGCGATTAACTCCTTGCCAGTGCCTGACTCACCTGAAATGAGAACTGTCAGATCAGTTTGGCTAAGGCGCCCGATGGCGCGGAAAATATCCTGCATTGCTGGTGCTTCACCAATAAGCATGGTGCTGAATTCTTCTGTACTTTTATTATTTACCTGCTGCGTCCTGGCGTGGTCAACAGCACGTTCTACCAGTGCAATCGCGTCATTGATGTCAAAAGGTTTGGGCAGGTATTCAAATGCGCCCTGATCATAGGAGGAAACGGCACTATCAAGGTCAGTATGGGCAGTCATGATAATGATCGGAATGTTCGGCTGTTCTTTGTGCAATTTTTCCAGTAGATCCAGGCCGCTTGTTCCTGGCATTCGGATATCGGTTACGATGACCTCCGGTAGACTGCTTTGAAGATGATGCAAGGCATCGTCTGCAGTACTGAAAATCTCTGTGTGATACCCTGCTTTTGATAAGGCCCTGTCGAGCACCCATCGTATCGAGTCATCATCATCTATAAGCCAGATTGTTGCATTGTTCGTCATATTACTTCACCAGTGGCAGAAAGATGGAGAAAACTGTTTTACCACTTTGCGAGGCAAATTCTACCAGTCCATCATGTTGATTGATGATACTTTGCACAATAGAAAGACCCAGCCCTGTGCCTTCAGGTTTTCCCGTAATCAATGGGTAGAAAACTGATGCCTGTAGTTTTTCCGGGATACCAGGGCCGTTATCTTCGATATCAAGTTGCAGCACCTGTCGATGTACAATACTGCCTATGGTAAAGCGCCCTACTGCGCGTGTGCTGAAGCGTAATGTATTGGGCATACCGGTAGATGCCTCATGCGCATCAAGCATGGCATGTACCGCGTTGCGCGAAATATTAAGTATTACCTGGGTTAGTGCATCCTGATCACCAACGATCTCTGGCAGGCTGGGGTCGTAATTGGTTTCGATGTTAACCATCTCCGGGAATTCAGCTTTCATCAGAGTCCGCACGTGTTCCAGGCAGGCATGAATATTGACAGGCTGCAGATTGAGAGGTTTGTTCGGACCTACCATTCTGTCAACCAGGTTAGACAGACGATCAGCTTCCATGATGATAACATTTGTATATTCTTTCAGTGTCTCATCTTCTAGTTCCATATCGAGTAATTGTGCTGCACCACGCAGTCCACCCAGTGGATTTTTAATTTCGTGCGCGATTCCTTTCAGGATCTGTCGAGTCGCTTCGTACTGTTCCTGAAGATGGCTATCACGTGCCAGACGCAGCAACCTGTCTACTTGTGTAATCTCCACAATGATTTCAGACACTTCCTGAGCGCGATTTAGCGGCGTAGCAGCAAAATCAATGGTGATGGTATTACCAGTGATCAGTTTCAGATGGATTTCTCTTTCAGTGATTGGCCTGTTTTCTTTTAAGGTGGTGGTGAGAATGTCGGCACATTCTCTATTGTGCTGGAATACATGATCCTGATCATGGCCGAGTAATTTTCGGAAACTGGCCTGCAACAAGTTTTCGGCTGCTGGATTAATAGCTTTCAGTTTAAGTTCTTCATCAAACAGCAGGACGGCCGTTTCCATGTTCTCTACCATATAGCGGCAGAGTACTTCGTTGATTTTTGGGGTGTTGTTGATTGGCATGTATCAGGGTTTTAAAAGCAAAACGCCTCCTGAGAGGCGTTTTGCTTTGCTGTATAGATGAACTAATCAGACACTATAGTAGAGATCGTATTCTACAGGGTGTGTGCTCATGCGCAGCTGAGTGACTTCTTCCATCTTCAGTTCGATGAAGCCATCAATGACGTCATCGGTGAATACGCCACCGGCCTTCAGGAACTCGCGATCAGCATCCAATGCTTCCAGGGCCTGGTCGAATGAATGACAGACTGTAGGAATTGCAGCAGCTTCTTCAGCTGGTAGGTCATACAGGTCCTTGTCCATGGCATCACCAGGGTGGATCTTGTTCAGGATACCGTCGAGACCGGCCATCAGCATGGCAGAGAATGCAAGGTAAGGGTTCGCTGTTGGGTCCGGGAAGCGTACCTCGATACGGCGTCCTTTTGGATTACTTTCAAAAGGAATACGGATGGAAGCCGAGCGGTTGCGCGCTGAATAGGCCAGCATGACCGGTGCTTCAAAGCCGGGAACCAGGCGCTTGTAGCTGTTGGTCGATGAATTGGTGAATGCATTGAGTGCACGGGCATGCTTGATTATGCCGCCGATGTAGTACAGCGCAGTCTCAGACAGTTCGCCGTACTCATCGCCGTTAAAGATATTTTCACCGCCTTTGGCGAGAGACTGGTGGACGTGCATGCCGCTGCCGTTGTCACCTACCAGGGGCTTGGGCATGAAGGTTGCTGTCTTGCCATAGGCATGCGCGACGTTATGCACGCAGTATTTAAGGATCTGGTTGCCGTCAGCACGTTTCACCAGGGTGTCGAACTTGGTGCCGATTTCACATTGACCGGCGGTTGCAACCTCGTGATGGTGTACTTCAACTTCCACACCCATTTCTTCCATGGTCAGGCACATGGCAGAACGCAGGTCCTGCAGGGAATCAACCGGGGGAACCGGGAAGTAGCCGCCTTTAACACCCGGGCGGTGTCCGATGTTTCCGTCTTCATAGACCTTTTCCGAGTTCCACTCGGATTCTTCGGCGTCGACCTTGTAAAAGACTCCGCTCATATCTACACCCCAGCGGACGTCGTCAAAGACAAAGAATTCGGGTTCCGGTCCGAAGTATGCTGTGTCAGCGATACCGGTTGATTGCAGATAGGCTTCTGCACGCCTGGCAATCGAACGCGGATCCCTTTCGTAGCCCTCGCCAGTTGCTGGCTCGAGGATGTCACAGCGAATGATCAGGGTAGGATCATCAAAGAACGGATCCATGACCGCTGTACTCACATCTGGCATCAGGATCATGTCTGATTCATTAATGCCTTTCCAGCCGGCGATAGATGAACCATCGAACATCTTTCCTTCTTCAAATACACTCTCATCCATTGTGTGAGCAGGAACTGATACATGCTGCTCCTTGCCATGGGTGTCTGTAAAACGAAAGTCAATAAACTTGACCCCGTTGTCCTTAATCATTTTCAAAATATCGGCGGACATTGATTTCCTCTTCTAAATATCTGGTGTGCAGATGCACGGTTAAACAAAAATTGAATATTAATCATGAATGAGTAGCCCAGGCTGATGCCAGTAACGGCTCTAATTTTAACAATCTATATACAACTCCATGAACTAGATAGCCTATATAAAACAAGAATCGTGCCAGTTCTGTAAAAGCTGTTATTTTAGGCACAGAGAAGATGGCAGCCATCAAACGAGGCGGTATTTTGCACCAGTTTAGTGCATGAATACAATCGCTATGCCTGTTTTCAGTGCAAACAATGGAAGTAAATTTCGATATTGCCAATATTTGGGTCTTTCTGCAGGGCTTCTACTATCTTTTTTGCTGTTGCCCGTCGGTTTTCATCGGAGTCGTCCATATTGGCTGGGAAGGTCAGATCAATGTCGATAATGCCACGCAGGTAGTGCAATATTATTTTTTCTGCAGGCACAGATCCTTCAACCGTGGCAATTGCTTCATTGATATTACTGGTCATCTCACTACGCAGCGGAAGGTTGATGTTAACTTTATTGGTTTCATCATCTTCCGGGTCTATGTGTACCAGTACCTCATCGACACTTTCAAACTTGTCAATGATCTGAGTGCGAACGTTTTCTGATATCTGGTGCCCTTCAGAAACACTGATATTGCCGTCAACCTGCAGATGTACGTCAACCAGTGCCCGACCTCCCATCAGGCGTGTTCTCAGCATATGCAGGTCGACAACACCATCAATATCGATAATAGCATGGCGTATTGCTTCCACTTCTTCCTGACTAAGGGCAGTGTCAATCAGCTCTTTAAGGGCATTCCAGCTTAACAAAAGCCCCATTCGAATGATCATGGTGCCCAGTCCAATGGCAGCCAGAGCATCAAAATAGGGAAGTCCCAGGATGCTGCCGGCAATACCAATAAGCACAATGATAGAGGAAATGGCATCACTGCGATGATGCCACGCATTGGCTCGCAGGATATTGGATGCATATCGGTCAGCTATTTTAATTGTATATCGATATAGACCTTCCTTGCTAAGGATGGTGATGATGGCCATAACCAGGGTAATTGGTGCAGGTGTTAATATCGTTTCCGGGCTTGTGAGTCGAAGTGCAGCATTGATGGCAATCCCTGCCCCAACTACTGTCAGTACAAGTCCAAGGAAAACTGTTGCCGCTGTTTCAATGCGGCCGTGGCCATATGGATGATCAGCATCCGCTTCTTTACTGCCATGCCAGATAGCATAAAGAACCAGTGTATCAGTACTCAAATCCGAAAGTGTGTGTACACCATCGGCTACCAGTGCCTGGGAATTACCGATAATGCCGAGAAATATCTGTCCAATGGCCAGCACAGTGTTGACAGCTACACTGGCCAAGGTCGCCCTTTTGCTTGCTATAGTACGCTGTTCACTTGATTCGGTCTGCATCGGCTAATAATTACAGGGCTGGATAATAACGAAATAATAAATATGAAATAGACCTTACTTATTGGCTCACCAGTGCTGGGCATTAACTTAATAATTTTGTCTAGTTAAAATGCAAAAAAAAATTCCAGTGAATGGGAAAAGATACTCAATATCCTTTCACTTTGACCGGAATTCTACCGAGCCTGTTACCGACCCTTTCTCCTCCCCATTTGCTGATTAGGGCTGCAGTTACATTATCTACAGTAACGGAATCCAGTATTTTTGTCCAATAATTAGCAATCGTATATGATACATCGGAGATCCTGTATGATTTTATGTGGCTAATGTATCTGTCAATAGGCAGTGGTTTTTTTTCTTCAATTTACTCAAATATGTCCTGCTCGGTAAGAGTCTGTAATATGTATGGATTCAGTGAGAAACTGTTGTTAGACACTGTATCCAAATAATTTAGTGGATTTGCAATGGCGACTCATCGATTCAACTTTTTTGATTTTCTTATCAGGCTGGTAGCAGCTATGTGCCTTGTGTTTGCCAGTTACAACCCGTCTGGATATTCATGGTATCACTGGATAAGTAATGCGCCAGATCGGCTAGACCCGCTAATCCTGTTTGCCGGTGTCGTTCTGTTGATTGGATGGGTTATTTATCTACGTGCAACTGCGCGCTCCCTTGGTGTTATTGGTATTATTCTTGCGCTGGCCTTTGTTGCCAGTCTCATCTGGGTGCTGGTCGATTTTGGCCTGTTGTCGGTCGATAACCCGGAATTTTTCCAGTACATTGTTTTGTTTGTTCTATCGCTGATTTTGGCAACAGGCATGTCCTGGTCACACATCCGGCGCAAAATGACTGGCCAGCTGGATGTCGATGATATCGAAGCGGATTGATGATATACACAATGTTTTCACCTATAAGGCAAATCCAGCCAACTGCATAATTGTTGCAGCGCCTCGTCCACGCCGGTGCGGTTGAGGCTGGAAAATAGCTGTACTCCTTCGATAGGAAAATCTGCAAGCTTTCGTTTAACCTCAAGCAGGCTTGCGCCTGCTTTTCCGCGACTAAGTTTGTCTGCCTTGTTCAGTATCACATAGACAGGCAGTTTTGCATGCGTACACCAGTGAACCATGTTACGGTCATATTCTTTTAATGGATGCCTGATATCCATCAATAGTATTAATCCAACCAGGCTCTTTCGTGTCAGTAAATATTCACCAAGCGTTTCAGCCCAGTGACGCTGCTTGGCTTCTGATACCTTTGCATAGCCATAGCCGGGCAGGTCAACCAGGCGCCGATCATTACCGAGATCAAAAAAGTTGATTTCCTGAGTTCTACCTGGAGTCTTGCTGGTACGAGCCAGCGACTTAACGCCTGCCAGAGTGTTAAGTATGCTGGATTTTCCGACATTTGATCGTCCGGCAAAGGCGACTTCTATTCCTGTATCATCCGGCAGTTGCTGTAATGTGTAGGCGCCCTTTATGAATGTTGGTTTGGCTGGCAGACGTTCCATTGAATTCTCTTGTTTAGTGATGGAAATACCTTATATTCAACGCTATTCAGTGATTGCTGGCAATAACTATCAGTAACGATAAGATTGCTAGATAGATATATAAGAGAATTCTTAAATTGACCTGACAGAACCTTTGATATATAAAGCGGCACTCAGTTTCGGGTCTGCAAAATTATCTGGTACCCGGCAAAATCTTCAGGAGAGTTTGCAATGAAAAAATTACTGGTCTTGTCTATGGCAATTGCTGGCTTTATGCTTGCCGGCTCTGCTCATGCAACACATGCCTCCGATGGCAATGCCGAGAATGGCAAAGCTAAAGCAGCAGTATGTGCTTCCTGTCACGGTGCGGACGGAAATGGTGTCGCGGGATCACCACTTTATCCCAAACTGGCAGACCAGGTGCCTGGATATATTCTTAGTCAATTGATGGCTTTCAAGGACGGCAGTCGCCAGGATCCAATCATGGCTGGTATGGTAGCGGCGTTAAGCGAAAAAGACATGGCCGACCTTGATGCCTACTATTCGAGTCTCCCGATAACGAATATCGGTATCAAAAAAGAAGATGAAGAGCAGGCCCGTATAGGTGAAAAAATATATCGTGGCGGTTTCAAGAAAATGAATATTTCTGCGTGTATGAGCTGTCATGGGCCTTCAGGCGAAGGTATTCCTATTCAGTTTCCTCGAGTTTCAGGACAAACTGCTGAATACACAGAAAAGCAGTTACATGCGTTCAAAGAAGGTACCCGTAAACACGCCATGATGAATTCTATTGCCTTCCTGCTTACAAACGACCAGATTAAGCAGCTGTCAATCTACATGCAGGGTCTGAAATAAATTGAAAAAATGCATGTTTGAAAAGCCGCCTTTTCAGGCGGCTTTTTTTATTCTATATGTTTTTAACAGCCAGAACATAAGGGTAAGTTGAGAACAGAACTAAAAATATATCACCACTGGTGACGACGCGGAACACAGAGGTTTACTTGCTTGAAGCTTAACAGTTGAGACTTGACACTTGACACTTGACACTTGTTTCATTGCTATCCAACAAGATCCAGTTCGCGCTGTCTAAAAAATTTAACGCCGCGTTGTTTTGCAAGAGAGCGACAGGCAGCGATATCAACACCTGCCAGCCCATTTATGGCGGTAGCCGTGACATGCGGAATCGAAACCGATGCCAGCTCAAGAAAATCCAGCATGGCCTGCCAGGAATGTTCCAGTGCCGGTGCACAATGAAGATTGTAGATGGGTTCATTTTGAGCGTTGAGTGAGACTGACATGGCATCAATGCACTCTGCTAGCTCGGGTATGACATTTCTCCTGTGTACCAGGTTGGCTAGTCCATCGGTATTCAGGCGAACACGACCACCTCGTTGCTTGATGTAATCTGATACTTCAAGCAGGGTTTTTAATCGTAGTGTTGGTTCGCCAAAACCGCAGAAAACGATCCATGAATAATCACTAACATCACCAATAGCCGCTATTATTTCATCTGTATCAGGTCGGTGGTTGAATGTTAGATCGTATTCATGAACCTGCATCGAACCCTGCGTCTTGGGACAGAACTTGCAGGCAAGTGTGCAGCGGTCGGTAATGCTGAGATAGCAGCGATCACCAATAGTATAGGCAATAGTCTGGTCTATCATGCCTGTAGCGAATTTGGTGGAGACGAGAAGACAATACTTTCAAGCTGATTTCCGAGCATGATAGTGACTCCACTGATGCGGTTGATATTATCGCTGGAGTAGGCAAATCTATATCGGCGTCGCAGACAGCGACCTCGATCAGGACAACGGCTTAGAGACAGGCCTGAAAGGTGGACACTGTCATCAAGTAGCTGTAAGCCTCTTTTCTTGCAGGCATGGCTTGAATGTATCATTGCCAGTTCTCTTACAGTAAGGTTCCTGTACCAGATATATATGATCAGCACTATAATGAGCAGGCCAAGAATTTCGTTCATCTGTTTGTCTTTTGCCAGCAAGCTGGTCAGGCATCGATGTCAGGGATAATCATGCTTTCCAGTTGTTGAATATTGTCTTTCAGCTTAAGTTTGCGTTTTTTCATACGACGCAGGCGCAGCTGGTCGATATAAGCATTCTGCATCATTAATTCAATGGCGTGCTCAAGGTCGCTATGTTCAATCTTCAATTCGATGAGGTCATAGCGGGCTTGTTGAATTTCTTCTTCATTCAGACTCATGTTTGTCTGCTGTCATATAGCTGCATTAATCGAATCATATCATAGCTTTTCCCGGTCATTGTTGATTCCAGCGCAGCCATAGTGGATCCATGCCATCAGGAAGTTTAGCCAACTTGCCCAGTTCCACCCATTTACCAGGTTCATGAAAATCAGAACCCTGCGATGCCAGTAAGCCATGTTTGCGAGCAAAATGTGCGCTGCGTGCGTTATCGTCAGGGCTGTTGCGCCCGCAAACGACTTCTATACCTTCACCACCAGCACTTTTGAAGGCAATAAGTACGCGATTGAGCCAGCTGGCTGTCAGCATGTAGCGCATCGGATGGGCCAGCACTGCAACACCTCCAGAGCCAGTAATCCATGCAACGGCATCTTCCATAGTGACCCAGTCAACGCGGTAGTAGCCGGGTTTTCCTGGTACCAGAAAACGTTTGAATACATCGGTGAAATCTTTCGCCACACCGGCCTCTATCAAGTGGCGGGCGAAATGGGTACGAGTGACATTGCCATCTCCAGCCAGACGGCGGGCATTTTCATAGGCATCGCTGAATCCAGCCCTGGCAAGGCGTTTACCCATTTCTATTGCACGTTCTTCACGCATGTCTTTTAGTATCTGGATGCCCTGTTTGAGCGGCGGGAATTCAGGATCAATATCTAGTCCAACTATGTGTAATAATTTTCCCTGCCAGGTCGCCGACAGTTCTATGCCGGGTATTAGCTTGATGCCGTTATCATTTGCACTATGATATGCCTCATCCAGTCCTGCAATGGTATCATGATCCGTTAGTGCCAGGATTTCGACGCCATTAGCTGTGGCACGAGAGACAACTTCGGCCGGCGGCAATGTGCCGTCCGAAGCGATTGAGTGGCAATGCAGGTCAACAATGGTTGCTTCAGATGTCATAAAGGTTCACGTTCATATAAAAATGCTGGCAACAGCAGGTAGAATTATAACTATGTTTGGCAAACACATCACATCAGTCTGTGTTATTACAATGGTCTTTCACTAGTTTGATATAAATAAATATGCCAGATCTGTTAATTAATGGTATTGATATTGCGGGTATATCCAGCTGCCTGCTGCGCAGGTCTTCACGTGCTAAACGAATGCGTATCGAGCTACGACCCGATCGCTCTTTGCTAATAGTTATCCCCGATGGCATACGAGAGGATCAATGGCTGGCTTTTGTGCTTAGCAAGAAACAGTGGATTGTGCGAAATCTACAAAGGTCAGTACCCCAGCAGCATGATTTAAAGCGCACAGCGGTCGGCTTTCCGTCGGAGTTTGAGCTTGTTTGCACTGGTCAGAAATATCAAACATGTCGTGTAACGGGTGCCCAAAACAGGGCACTACTTGTGCGAAGCAATCTCGATCTCGTCTGTGATCAACCATCCGATAAGCAGGCTTATCAGGTGCTTCGTCGTTGGTTGATAAAACAGGCACGTGTGGAATTCTCAGCGCGGCTGGAACGTATTTCGATAGCTACTGGACTGGAATGGAACAGGCTTTCTGTACGTGGTCAGAAAACACGTTGGGGATCCTGCTCTGCGCAAGGAAATATCAGCCTTAATTTTAAGTTGCTATTCCTGCCTGCAAATCTGGTTGATCATGTACTATTGCATGAACTGGTCCATACACGGGAAATGAATCACTCTCATCGTTTCTGGGCGCTGATGAAGAAATTTGATCCTCAATGCACTCATCATCGTAGCGAATTAAGAAGTGCGGGCAAATTGCTACCAGGCTGGCTGGTGAATTTATGAATATTAATAAAAAGGGTGCTCTGGCGTGTGATGATTGATGTTAGCGAATTACAACAGCAACTGCGCGAATTTGCCGATCTACGTGACTGGGAAAAGTACCATTCACCGAAAAATCTGGTGATGGCCATGAGCGTGGAAATGGCTGAGCTGATGGAACATTTTGAATGGATGACCGAGGAGCAGAGCCTTAATCTTGGTGAAGAAACCAGGCAGCAGGTAGCATTGGAAATGGCCGACGTGATGATCTACCTGGTGCGCATGGCTGACCGTTGCGGTGTTAATCTGGATGAATCTGTGAAACGAAAGCTGCTATTGAACGCGCAGAAATACCCACCCTCCGGTGGGCTTACTATGAACAAAGAAAGGTAATAGACAGAAGAATATTTTTACAAAATTTGTCATCGCTGAAAATTATAGAGAATTGATTTGTTTCCATTTAAATAGGAGTATATGGAGTCATAATCGAACGAACTGCTTGCCAGAACAATGATGATAATGAGAGATAATGAGAAGAGGATACTGAATTGCTAGCCATACATTTCCAACTGAACCGATACAGCGTCATTTCACTGATTCTCAGTATTTTTCTTGTGACACTTGCACCGGCCGCAAATGCAGTCACCAAGCACCTGTCGATGATTGATGGAAATGGACAGCCGCTGGCACGGACCATTATCACGATTACTGCTCCTGATGGATCAAAAACCCAGAAGGTAACAGATGACAAGGCTATACTGGAACATGATTTCAAGCAAAGTGGAGTTTATATATTGTATGACCCGGCAGGTAATGTAATCAAAACCATTTCCATTGGGGGTTCAGAGTTTTTTGGTACAAAAGCGATGACAGTTACTGCTATTACCGCTGGAGCGGCACTTTTGTTACTGGCAGCCAGTTCCGGTGGAGATAGTGATTCTGACAGTGATTCTGACAGCAATATACCTGATGCTGGAGACCCTGTAGATCCTGGCACCGGCGATGGAGATTCTGGAGATGATGATTTGGGCGGGGCTGAAGGCGGGCTGGCCGGTACCTACAATGTAACTGCGTCAGTCGCCAGCAACCCCGGGAATCTGCCAGTACTTATCGATGCCCTGGTTCTACAACTGGAGATTATTGGGACACAACTGAATATATTACAGCTTTCCAGCAATGCAAACTTTCCTGCGCAGCTTACTGGTACTATCGCGGGTGAATCATTTACAGCCAGTTCGAACGGTACTTATGGTGGATCTCAGACTTTATTTCAGCTGGCAGGATCCATCTCAGGGTCGCAAACGCTGAGCTTCCTGATAAATGTCGGTGCAGATGGTAGCTTACCGGGTGGACAAGCTGTCACTTACAATGCAACAGGTACCAGGTAATTAACAGGCAATTTCTAACAATCTGCTCTGCAGCAGGTAAACCTGAAATGCTGAATCACACGGATCGTACTGGTACTGCACTGTCTGTTCCTGCTGTTATCATTATTGCCTGATGAAGTCCTCTTTTTGTTCCTGTTTCACAATACCCAGGCACTTTACTCAGTATCTACTGGCATTTGTATTGTTGCTGGCTGGCCAGAGCTCATATGCAGGAATGGACCTGCATGATGCAATCCGCCTGGCGTTTAATGGCAATTACGAGTACCAGCAGGTACTCGACACGGTAAAAAAGTCTGATATGTCACTGGATGTTGCGCGTTCCGCTTTTCGCACACATTTCAATGCTTCACTGCGGTCTGATGCTGTGGTCGGCGCTGACATTGGTCAGCAATACAGAATATCGCTCAGTCGCAAGTTGGGTGATGGATCAAGAGTTGAGGCGGGTATGTATGCTTCGCAGTTTGACAGCAGTGCCTTAAGTGAGCTGAGAGTGCAGTATACGCGCCCCCTGTTTTCTGACCCGGAACGCAGCGGCGTGCTGGCACTTAAGAAAGCAGAAAGTGATAGAAATCACAGCCAGCGAATCAGTGAGGTCGGTGCTGAAGAGCTTACTGTAAGAGTGATACAGGCATGGTATCGTGCATACCTGGCAGAACAGGGTATAGCCGTGCAGCAGGCAGCGCAGGCAGCATCATCCAGGCTGGTCGCATCTGTCAAAGCCAGATATCAAAATGGCCTCGCTTCGAGTTTTGATGTTGAACAGGCAGATCTGAATGCCGCCCACTCCAGTCAGACAGTTAAAGATGCTGAGGCCTTACTGCAACAGAATATTGACAAGCTCAAGATGTTGATTGGCCTGAACCCAGAAGATCAGGTAGATTTTGATTTTTCCTTGCTGACGCTTGAGGACTCATTATACAAACCACAGAAGCCTGAAGTACTGCAGCAAATGGCGTTGAACCATCGTCTTGAGATCATCGCCATCAAGGAAAGCAGGGATCATGCCCTGCAAAGGATGAATATAATCACGCAACGAATTGGCCCTCCTGTTGACCTGAGCATCCATTATGCACTGGTAGGCCAGGGAGAATCTCTCGATGATACTTTTGCGGTAGATGACAGGCGTGTTGGTTTAGGTTTGAATGTATCGACCGATTTTGCTCTTGCGACTGAAAAAAACCAGTCCAGGCTGGCTGTCCTCGAATATAATCAGGCTGAAAGAAGCTACAAACACCTCGCATCGATGGTCAAGACAGAAATACGCAGTGCCCTCAGGCAGATGTCACGAAATGAAGAAAAGTTTCAGCTCGCACTAAGGACAGAGAAGCTGGGAGAAAAACGTTTTACACTGGCTAAAAAGAGATATGATGATGGCCAGATAGATGTTATTGAGTTACTGGAAAGCCAGCGTGATCTGGCGCAGGCTAAACAATCCAGCCTGACAGCACGTATAGATCTATTGCTGGCAAGGCTTAATCTTGACCTCATTAGTGGCCAATTGAGAGACAAATGGCAATTACCACAGGGAAAAAAAGTGCAATAACAGGGGCTGTCGCCCTGCTTGCTGTCTACGCTGCTTTTTCATTGCTGCCCGCCAGCAATGAAGATATTGAAAAGTCGCTGTTTCAGCAACCCATTGTTGCCAGGGCTGACCAGGGCACATTTGATATTGCCATCATCGAGTCAGGTATTCTCGAAGCACGACGCTCCGTCACACTCGCTTCTGAATTACCCAGTAATAAGGCGAAGATAATTTTCCTCAAGCAAGAAGGAGCCCCCGTCAACCCAGGTGATGTTATCGTAAAGTTTGATAGATCTCCTTTTGTTGAAGATATTGCCAAATTGACGGCTGAACTCAGCGATGCCAGAGCGGCACTTGCACAGGCAGAGGAAGAACTACAGCTTACGATACAGCAAGGCAAGGCGAACACAGAGAGCATCACTCACGACCTTGAGGTCGCCCGCCTCAAACACAATAAACTGAAAGATGCGGAGTTACCGCTACGCAGGGCAAAGTCCAGAAATGACCTGCAGGCAGCAGAACAGAAATACAGGCTGGCCAGGAAAAAAGCCAGCTCAATGAAAGATCTGCTTGATCAGGGCTTTACCAAGCGCCATGAATATGAACAGGCAAAGGTAGCAATTGATGCAGCAGGTGCTGAGCTGGAACTGGCAAAGCAGCAGGATCACCTGTTAGATGAGATGATTGCACCTGGCGAGTTACGTCAGTCAGAACTCAAGCTGTCTGAACTTGAGCGAAAAGTCGCTGAGCAGAAAAAGGTTAGCCAGCACAAAATGGCATTGAAAAATGCTGCGCTGATTCGATTAAATCATCGCTATGATGAACTGAAGAAATCGCTCAAGTCAGCTGAAGCCATGCTAGATAAAACCGTGCTGACCGCTCCTGTGCCAGGTTTCGTTGTATATAAGAAGGTCTCGGTACAGGGAGAAATGCGCAAAGTACAGGTCGGGGATTCTGTCTGGCAGCATAACGGGTTCATCGTGTTACCTGATATGTCCGAAATCATCACTGATCTGAAAATACGTGAGACGGACATTGCTCAGCTTGAAGTCGGGCAGACTGCATTAGTCCGCCCCCAGGCCTATCCCAATATGCTACTGGAAGGGCGCGTGGAAACTATTGGCACACTGGCAACCGGTAAGAATGAAGAAATGCCGAGGTTTCTAGTTCGTGTAGCAATTAATGGCATTGACCCAAAACTTCGGCCAGGTATGACAGTACGCGCCCGAATACAGGCAGCACATCTGAAAGATGTCGTGCGGGTGCCGGTAGAGGCGGTGTTTTATTCGGGTGACCAGGCAGTGAGTTTTTTGTGGAAGATGAACGGGATTGAACCGGTTGAAATTGAGACAGGTTCCAGTGACGGCCACTTTGTTGTAGTGACCAAAGGGCTTACAGGCGGAGAAAAACTGCTTTTGCATGATCCACGCAAAGTATTGCTAGATGAGCCAAGCTCGTGATTCAGGTTCGCGCGATTGATAAAAGCTATACCCTGCCGGGACAGAAAATAACTGTACTGAAAAAGCTTTCACTGGATATCGCAGAGGGAGATTTCGTGGCCATAATGGGGCCTTCCGGCACCGGTAAGTCTACCTTGCTAAACCTTCTGGGTTGTCTTGATATCGCTGACTCAGGAAGCTTTATCCTTGAGCAGAATACCATTTCGAAAATGGATGACAGGGCACTGGCAGAAATCCGCAATCGAAAACTTGGTTTCGTTTTTCAGTCTACAATATTTGTTGATTATCTTGATCTGCCGGATAATGTTGCAATTCCAGGTTTCTATTCCGGTATGTCGCATTTCGATGGCCGGCAGCGTGCGATAGGATTGCTTAAGCAAGTGGGTCTTGGGCACCGCCTGTCACATCTTCCCGGCCAGCTATCCGGCGGTGAAAGCCAACGTGTTGCGATCGCACGTGCTTTGTTCAACCGTCCGCGCATATTGCTGGCGGACGAGCCTACAGGAAATCTTGATCGGCGCAATTCCGTTGAAATCGTTAACATGCTGAGGGGCCTGAATGCAGAGGGACTGACTATAGTCCTGATTACGCATGATGAAACTGTAGCCAGAGCTGCAGGCAAAATATTTACCATGCAGGACGGCGAACTCAAACATCATGCAGGACAGTAGTCCGAATCTTTTCAGCTATATCTATCCTGCCTTCAAAATGTGGCAGGTAAAGCGTCTGCAGGCATTACTAAGTATTGCCGGCATTGCGATTGGCGTGATGGGTTTTGTGGTCGTCGTTGCCATGGGCCTCGGTGCACGACAGGAGTTTTCGCGAGCAATTGGTGTGCTTGGTACCAACACAGTGATAGTCAATAGCACGTCGAGTGATGGCTTGCCGCAGTTGAATTCAGAGATGTTGTTTAGCCTGAACAAATTGATGGGGAAAGAGCTGCATGCAATGGCACCGGTTCAGCATGAATATCGAAATGCTTATATCAATCGCAAGTCAAAACGTGTCCGACTGGTTGCAACCAGTTCCGCCTATCGAGAAGTATTTTCGCTTGCAATTGCTAGCGGAAGATTCCTGGCACCGTATGATTTAAGGCATAGGCAGCGGGTAGCAGTACTTGGTCATGAGTCTGCAATGGAATTGTTTGCAACTACTCAGGTGAGTGGCCAGATGCTTCGACTTGGCAATGAATGGTTCACCATAATTGGTGTGCTGGCTGCAGATAAATTACCGGTGATGAAACTTTCTGGTTTCGAGATGCCAGATATAGCACACTCGATTTATGTTCCAATGACAGTGATGACCGCCGACGCTGTTGACGATCTGGAGTTCAGCCAACTTATGCTAAAGTTCGTTGATGATCAGCGTATTCCGGCCGCAACCCCTTTGCTTCAGCGTGTATTTGGAGCTGGCAGATTCAGGCAGCATAAACTGGAAATGGTTATTCCCTATGAACTGCTAATCAAGAAAAAACAGTTTCAAAACATGCTTGAGGTATTTCTGCTCGGAATCTCCAGCATCATCCTTGCTGTTGGGATTGCTGGCGTTTTGAATGTGATGCTGGTTAGTGTTAATACCCGTCGTAGCGAGATAGGCTTAAGAAGAGCGGTTGGGGCAACAAAAAGCGATATTATTCAGCAATTCATGATTGAAGGTGTATTGCTGGCTGTTATTGGTGGAACTGTCGGCCTGCTGGCTGGCTGGGGAACTGGAATTATCGTGGCCAGCTGGTTTGATCTACCGGTATTATTTGATTCGAGAACCATCAGCACAGGCTTTGTCGTTGCATTGCTTGCCGGCGTTGTTTCAGCAACCTATCCTGCAATTAAGGCAGCAGAACTGCATCCTGTTGACGCATTAAGGTCATAGATTCAGATTCAGGTGTTACGTTTTATGAAATACGCAACAGCTAATTCAAAAACGTAAAATGGCGATTTTTAATTGACGATTTGATCGCCAGACTGCAAGTTGTTCAGAACGGCCCGTTCCATTAATGTAATTAGACGATCCACTCTTACATTTTGATCCGCGGCTTCCAGCAGCCATTGTTTTTCCGTCGTGCTGAATGGACAGTGCATGGACAATACCGTTACCAGTTCCGACATGCGGGCTTCAAGTATCGGTTCGAGCTGGTCGTTTTCTACCAGTGATGGCAGGTATAGCATGGCCGCATTCAGCAACCTTTGATGTTTGTCGTCAGCATCTTCCATCTCGGTATTACCTGAAGGCAGGTAGTCTACTTCAGCTGTGCGGTAGAGATTGTCGTCGTCATGTTCCTGGATAATATTGAAACGACAAAGCCCCTGCAGAGTAATTAGCATTCTGCCATCCGCAGTATCTTCATGACGGATGATTTTTCCTGTGCAGCCGGTCGTATAAACAGGGGGCCGGGATTGATAGGGATGATCTGATGAAGTCTGGATCATGCCAATTATTGCCTCCCCATTCAGTGCCTCCCTGAACATCTGCAGATAACGCTGTTCAAAAATATGCAGGGGCAATATGCCACCAGGTAACAACAGTACTCCAGGTAATGGGAAAAGCGGGATATTTTTTGGTAAGCTGATGTCATTCATAATATGTTTGGAAAAACTGGTTCTGGTCTATTTCACGCAAAGTCTATAAAAGTGATTCTATCAGAAAGTCATTGAGCAGACAGGGAAACGAGGAATATGGTAGAACAACTGACAATTGATACACAGGGACAGGGGCTTCACAATATAACTGATAAAGTGGCATCGCTGATTAGAAATGCAGGTTACCAGCAAGGGCTTTGTACGGTTTTTGTCACCCATACCTCAGCCAGTCTGACTATTCAGGAAAATGCTGACCCGTCTGCGCGCCGTGATCTGGAAAACTGGTTGAACCAACTGGTACCGGAAAATGATACATTGTACACCCATACTACTGAAGGGGCAGATGACATGCCTGCCCACATAAAGGCTATTTTGACCAGCACATCACTGAGCATCCCTATCATCAATGGTCGTCTGGGCCTGGGCACCTGGCAAGGTCTATATCTGTGGGAACATCGCAGAGCAGCTCATCGGCGACGGTTGTTGGTGCATGTTTCAAAGTAACCTATAAATTAATTAATGATGCATTCATTTTTTGCTCTTTGACCTTTATTCTTTCCATTTAATTGACATAACGCGTTGCGGTGATGTCTTCAAACTGTCGAGCATTTTCAGTGCTATAATCCGTCATCCCTGTATCCCTGATTACCAAAGAGATTCGCTATGAACGACCACATAAAAGAAAGTCTGAAAGACAATAACACCTGGATGCGTATTCTATATATGGTGATCTTTGTTATCATTTTTAATATTGTAGAAATACTGATTGCTGCGCTGGTGATGTTTCAGTTGCTGGTGCTATTGTTCACTGGTGAAAAAAACCAGCGCCTGCTCGGTCTTGGTTCCTTGCTGAGCCAGTATGCTTATAGAATACTGCAATTCCTGACTTTCAATAGTGAAGTGAAACCTTACCCCTTCGCAGACTGGGATAGCGATAGTACTTTACTGGAAGCGGGTGATAAATAGTTCATCGCTAGAATTCATTATTAATAAAAACACCAATTTCAAAATAAATTTACAGGCAGCGTCTTCGGCAATGGAAGAAAAATACACCCCCCGGAATATTGAAACTGCATTACAGCAGCAGTGGGAAAATGACAAAGCCTACAAGGTGGTAGAAGATCCTGATCGGGAACCATTCTATAGCCTGTGTATGTTCCCCTATCCCAGTGGCCGACTGCACATGGGGCACGTTCGAAATTACACGATTGGCGATGTGATAACACGCTACCAGCGTATGCTGGGAAAAAATGTATTACAACCCATGGGGTGGGATGCCTTCGGTTTGCCAGCGGAAAATGCGGCCATGAAACACGGCGTAGCGCCAGGAAAGTGGACGCATGAAAATATCAATTACATGCGAGATCAGCTAAAAAGGCTCGGATTCGGCTATGACTGGGACCGTGAACTGGCAACCTGTGATGTGGGATATTATCGCTGGGAACAATGGCTGTTCACACGCTTGCTGAAGAAAGGCCTGGTCTATAAGCGAACTGCACCGGTTAACTGGTGCCCCCATGACAAAACTGTACTGGCTAATGAGCAGGTTGTAGATGGCCGCTGCTGGCGTTGCGACACCGTTGTTGAACACCGTGAAATTCCACAGTGGTTTATGAAAATCACCGCTTATGCTGATGAACTGTTGACAGGTCTGGATAAACTGGATGGCTGGCCGGAAGCGGTAAAGACCATGCAACGAAACTGGATTGGTCGCTCAGAGGGAGTCGAGCTGAGTTTCGCCACCGATGGTGAGCTTGAAAACCTTGTTGTATACACTACAAGACCTGACACACTGATGGGGGTGACCTATGTAGCTGTCGCTGCTCAGCATCCTCTGGCTCTGAAAGCAGCTGAAAACAATCCCAGCCTGCGCGCATTTATCGAAGAATGCCGCAACACAGAGACCGCAGAAGCTGCAATGGAAACCATGGAAAAAAAGGGTATGGCAACGGGATTCACTGTCTGTCACCCGGCCAGTGGTGAAGATGTTCCGGTATGGGTAGCCAATTTCGTATTGATGGGGTATGGCACTGGTGCTGTGATGGCTGTTCCGGCACATGATCAGCGCGATTACGAATTTGCCACAAAGTACGGGATTCCGGTTAAGCCCGTGGTCTACCCGGCAGAAGGTGAACTGGCACAGCCGATGGATGCTGCATTTACTGACGATGGCGTGCTCAGGAACTCCGGCCAGTTTGATGGCCTCACTTCAGAGCAGGCTTTTGACGCCATTGCAGAATGGCTGCAACAACAGGACAAGGGAAAGCGCAAGGTCAATTTCCGTCTTCGCGACTGGGGTATTTCACGTCAGCGTTACTGGGGTTGCCCGATCCCGGTGGTCTACTGTGATGACTGTGGCACAGTACCTGTCCCGGACAAGGATCTACCTGTTGTATTACCGCTTGATGTCGAGCTCGATGGTGTCCGCTCACCATTAGTTGATCACCCAGCTTTTACCCATGTACAGTGTCCATCATGCGGTGGTGATGCTCGAAGAGAAACAGATACCTTTGATACTTTTTTTGAATCCTCGTGGTATCTGGCACGCTTTACCTGCGCTGACCAGGATAAAGCTATGCTTGATGAGCGTGCTGATTACTGGTTGCCCGTTGACCAGTATGTTGGTGGTATCGAGCATGCCATTTTGCATCTGCTTTATGCGCGATTTTTTAACAAGCTGATGCGTGATGAAGGCCTGCTTCATGAGGATGAGCCGATCAAACGCTTGCTGACCCAGGGCATGGTATTGATGGATGGCAGTAAAATGTCGAAGTCAAAAGGTAATACCGTTGATCCTGAATCATTGATTGAACGTTACGGTGCCGATACCGTGCGTCTGTTTATTATGTTTGCCTCGCCTCCACAGATGTCGCTCGAGTGGTCTGATGACGGCGTCGAAGGTGCATCACGTTTTCTGCGTCGATTATGGCGCCAGGTTGCTGAACATGTGTCTGGCGGAATTGTTAACAAGGATGTTGGTCCACAGATGACAGAGCAGGCAAAGGAACTGCACCGACAGGTCCATCTGACGATTAAAAAGGTCACTGATGACATAGAGCGACGCTTGCAAATGAATACTGCGATTGCTGCAGTGATGGAACTTATCAACGCTGTCAGCCGCTTTAGTCCGCAGGTAGAGGCAGACAGATCAGTTGTGCAGGAGGCGCTGGAAACGGCCTGTTTGTTGTTGTCCCCGGTGGTTCCACACATCACCAGTGTGCTGTGGCAGGCTCTTGGCCAGACTGAGCAGATTATTGATGCACACTGGCCTATAGCAGACGAAACAGCCATGGTGCAGGACGAAATACAATATATCGTACAGGTAAATGGCAAGCTTCGTGATCGTATCCTGGTGGCGGCAAACGCAGACCAGGGAACAATTGAGCAGCTGGCTCAGGCTAGCGAGAGCGCACGGCGGCATATCGAAGGTAAGACCGTGCGAAAGATTATTGTCGTACCGGGGCGGTTGGTAAATATCGTCGTCGGGTGAAAAAAACTCTGCACTGTTTTGCCTTTTCGGGTTAACCGGTATACTCGAGCCACTAGCTAATGATCATTTTCCACTAAAGGTATTCTGATGAAACGTATTGTTCTGATCTTTCTGTTAACAGCCAGCCTGCTATCTGGTTGTGGTTTCCACCTGCGTGGAACCATTACCCTGCCTGATTCCATCCGCACTGTTTCGATCACCTCTCCTGATGTCAAACTTAGAGATGCGCTGGTTAACGGTCTTGAATCAAACAATGTCATTGTCGTTGGTGGCCCAACTGCGGACAGTGCCCATATCAAGATAAGCGAGGCAGACTTTGGTCGTGAGGTAAGAACTATTGATGAACGTGGTAAATCCACCGGCTATGTGCTGATATTAAGAGCAAGTTATGAAGTTCTCGACAGCACTGGTAAGGAACTGGTCAAACCATCCATCGCTACAGCCAGACGTGACTACAATTTTGACCAGGAACAGCTGTTGTCAGCAACGCGCGAAGAAGAACTGTTACGCGATGAAATGCGAGAAGATGTGGCACAGAGTATTCTGCGAAAAATGTCTCGTATAAGGTAGTTTAGTCAGAATGGTTGAGTAACTGCATGCGGGTAAACATCCAAAGCCTGTCGAAATCTGATGACAAGCCACTGTTACCGGTGTATCTACTATTCGGTAATGAATTACTACTGCTTGAGGAAGCATGCATAGAGCTGCGCAGGAAAGCTCAGGCGCAGGGATATAATGAACGAGTGAGTTACGCAGTCGAACAGGGTTTCGACTGGGATGAGCTTCTGCAGTCAGCTAGCAGCATGTCATTGTTTGCAGACAAACAACTGATTGAGCTACGCCTACCCACAGGCAAACCTGGCCAGGCAGGGAGTCGGATACTGTGTGAGCTGGTAGAGAACCTGCCAGCAGATACTATGCTGCTGATAATCTGTGGTTCGGTTGATAAGTCCGCCCAGAAGCAGAAATGGTTCAAGACCATCGACAGTGCCGGGGTGACAGCAGAAGCAAAAGAGATAACGCTTAACGATTTCCCGGGCTGGATAGCCGGTCGTCTGCGAAATAAGGGGCTGCTGGCAGACCAGGCATCAATCGCATTGCTGGCACATTATTTTGAAGGAAACCTGCTTGCTGCTGCACAGGAGATTGATCTGCTGGCACTGAATACCGGTGCTGCTGGAGAAACCTCATTGGGGCCGAATTCAACACCCGATGCAAAAAATCAGCTTGCTGCTTTACAGTCTTCGATATCAGACAATTCTCGTTTTTCAGTTTTTAGTTACCTTGATGCATGCCTGGCAGGCGACTGGCAACGGACCTGCCGTATCCTTGATGGACTGAAGGCAGAAAAAGATGAGGCAGTGTTTCTCGTTGTCATGCTTGGCCGAGAAGTTCGTAAAATTTCACAAATAGCGTTTGCTCTGGCAAACGGCTACAACAGGGATCAGGTATTCAAGCAGCATCGGATATGGTATCAGCGGCAGCCTGTTTTTGATCGTGCTATTAAACGTCATGGACAGGCAGGCTGGCAGTCAATCCTGCAACAGGTCGCAAAGATTGATAAGATTCTCAAAGGCAGGGCACAAAGTGAAGGGGTATCGGTATGGTTTGATATCGAGAAGCTTTCGATGAAAATATGTGGCCTGAAGGGTATATCTGCAAGCTAGCATTTGTCCCGTTAAAAAATATGAAACAGTAAATTTATATTTGAACAATGAATTCACAGTCAGTTGAACATTACATGGAACAGCTTGGGCAGCAGGCACGGCAGGCTAGCCGGCTGGCTGCAGCCGCTGAGAGTGGAGTAAAAAACAAGGCCCTGGTAGCGGCAGCTACTGCCATTGAAGACCAGGCACAGAGTGTTGCCGAGGAAAATAAAAAAGACCTTGATGCTGGCAAAGCAAAAGGCCTCGATGCAGCGCTGCTGGATCGTTTACAACTGACAGACGAGCGTATACAGGCGATGGCAGAAGGTTTGCGCCAGGTGGCGTCACTGCCAGATCCGGTGGGTGAAATTACTAATATGCATTTTCGTCCATCTGGTATACAGGTTGGCCATATGAGAGTGCCTCTCGGTGTGATAGGCATTATTTACGAATCACGCCCGAATGTAACTGCCGATGCGGCAGCATTGTGCCTCAAGTCCGGCAATGCGACTATTCTCAGAGGTGGCTCTGAAGCTCTTCATTCCAATATGGCCGTTGCTGCCTGTATCAGGCAAGGTCTGCAGGCTGCAGGTTTGTCAGAATCTCTGGTACAGGTTGTTAATACCACTGACCGGGCAGCTGTAGGAAAACTTTTGACCATGGCTGAATATGTTGATGTCATCATCCCGCGCGGAGGAAAGGGGCTGATTGAACGCGTGATGAGAGAATCGAGCATACCGGTTATCAAGCACCTGCACGGTGTCTGCCACGTATATATCGATGAGAAGGCAGATATCGACAAGGCTGTTAACATTGCATACAACGCCAAAACTCATCGTTATGGGGTCTGTAATGCTATGGAAACACTGCTGGTTGCCGATGCTGTCGCCGCTGAGGTATTGCCAATACTGGCACAGAAATATACAGAGAAAGGGGTGGAGTTGAGAGGTTGCAGTAAAACCTGTGATATTCTGACAAATATCAGGGTAGCCACAGACGATGACTGGGATGAGGAATATCTAGCTCCTGTCCTTGCTATCCGCGTGGTGGATGGCATTGATCAGGCAATTGAACACATCGAACAGCACGGCTCACAACATACCGACGCCATTGTGACAGAAGACTACAGCCGGTCACGCAAATTCCTGCGCCAGGTTGATTCCAGTTCCGTGATGGTCAATGCATCGACTCGGTTCGCTGACGGTTTTGAATATGGACTCGGTGCTGAGATCGGTATCAGCACTGATAAATTGCATGTACGCGGCCCGGTAGGACTGGAAGGCCTTACCTCACAGAAATTTATAGTACTAGGTGACGGTCATATTCGCCAGTAGCAAACAATCGCCCTGTAAAGATATTGAGGACAGGGAATGTCTCGTTTGATCTGTCTGTTTGGTGGAACCTTCGATCCGGTACATTATGGTCACCTTAAGCCGCTTAAGGAATTACAGCACCGGCTTGGTGCAGATGCCGTCCATATCATTCCTGCCGCGTTGCCGCCACACCGGCCGGCACCTCAGGCGAGTAGCCAGCAGAGAGTGAATATGCTGGAACTGGCACTATCAGAGTACCCCGGTTTTTTTCTGGATACCCGCGAACTGGAGCGTAGTGGTCCCTCATGGACGGTGTTGACTCTGAGGTCTTTCCGTCAGCAGTACCCTGATGATAGCCTTTGCCTGGTAATGGGTAGTGATGCCTTTGCCGGTCTGCCCACGTGGTATCATTGGCAGGAAATTCTGCAACTTGCTCATGTTGTCGTAATTGAACGTGCAGGCACGGAAGTTGTTACAAGACCTGACTGGGCCACTGACTATCTGGTTGACGATGTTACAAGCCTGCGTCACAGGAAATGTTCCAGTGTTTTATATGTCCGTCTGAAAAGAGTTGACATTTCCGCGACCGAGATCAGAAAACGACTCGCCACAGGGCAGGATGTTACAGGTATGTTGCCTGATGAAGTAATAACATATATTAATCAGAATGGGCTTTATCAAACAACAACATGAAAGTTTTAACAGGGGTATGAGGATGCAGATTTGTCTATGACGATCGAACAGGTGCGTGATACTGCAATAGCCGGGCTGGAAGAGGCCAAGGCACAGGATATCAAGGTGATGGATGTAAGGGGGCTTACTGATGTAACAGACTTCATGATACTGGCGACCGGCTCATCATCCCGACACGTCAATGCCATTGCTGATAAGCTGGTGGATTACATGAAAGATCACGGTCATCGTCCACTTGGCGTTGAGGGACAGGAAGAGGCGGATTGGGTACTGGTTGATCTCAATGATGCCATAGTACATATCATGCAGGCGGATGCCCGAGTTTTTTACGACCTCGATAAACTCTGGGGTGAAGAACTTCGCAGCATGGTTGAAAAAGGCAGGGAAAACTGAAGCGCAGGCTTGCATGCAGATTCTACTGGTTGCCGTGGGTAGACGCATGCCTCAATGGGTGGATGATGCCTTTGCTGATTATGCGCGGCGTATGCCACGGTACTGTTCCCTGAAACTGATTGAAATTAACGCCGGAAAGCGCGGTAAAAATGCTGATATTACACGTATCAACAGGGAAGAAGGTGAACGTTTGCTGGAAGCTGTTCCTGCTGGATCGCGAGTGATTGCTCTGGAGCGCACAGGTAAGCAAAAGAATACCGAGCAGCTAGCAGAAAGTATGGAGAAGTGGTTGGAAGGAGGGCACGATGTGGTGCTTCTTGTTGGTGGTCCGGAGGGCCTTTCAAAGGCCTGCCTTGATCGTGCTGATGAATGCTGGTCATTGTCAAAGATGACAATCGCGCATCCACTGGTTCGAGTTGTACTTGCTGAGCAAATCTATCGTGCATGGAGCATTATCGCGAATCTCCCCTATCACCGGGGCGAATAACATGGTCGGGCCTGTAGATAATAATGAACTTGACCTGTATCTGGCATCTGCATCGCCGCGCCGTCGTCAGCTACTGAGTCAAATAGGGATAAGGTTTAAAGTGATTAGTGGAATTGTTATAGATGAATCTCAGCACGAGGCGGAAACGCCAGAACAGTATGTAGGTCGACTGGCACGAGACAAGGCACTGGCTGGTTATTTCCGAATATCTTCCCAGCTACAGGGTGAATGCCCGGAGATACCACCGGTATTGGGTGCAGACACGTGTATTACAATTGATGGGGACATTCTTGGAAAGCCCACCGGTAGAGATGATGGGATAGCCATGTTGCAGCGACTGTCAGGCAGATCGCATAAGGTTTTAACGGCTATCCTTTTATATGATGGTAGAAAAGAACGCCACAGTCTATGTCAGAGTGTTGTGTCTATCAAAACGCTCGCACTTGATGAAATTGAATGTTACTGGGAAAGTGGTGAACCTGCCGACAAAGCAGGTGCTTATGCTATTCAGGGTGCTGCCGCAAAGTTTATTACGCATTTGCAAGGGAGTTATAGTGGTGTCGTCGGCCTGCCTCTGTACGAACTGTCTGAATTACTGCAAAGTAGCCGAAAATAGAGATACCCAAATCAGGATTTTCAGTATATGTCTCAGGAAATACTTATCAATGTTACCCCACAGGAAACACGTGTAGCGCTGGTAGAGAATGGCCTGCTGCAGGAAATCCAGATAGAGCGAAGCACCGCCAGGGGCATTGTCAGCAACATCTATGTAGGAAAAGTGGTGCGAATCCTGCCAGGTATGCAAGCCGCTTTTGTTGATATTGGCCTTGAGCGTACTGCTTTTCTACATGCATCTGATATCCACCCGAATACATTGAATGGGTCATTAAAAGATGTCAGTGAAGTTGATTGTATTACCCGTATGTTGCACGATGGTCAGAAGCTGGTAGTTCAGGTGATTAAGGATCCTATCGGTAGCAAAGGTGCCCGGCTGACGACAAAACTTGCCATCCCTGCCAGAAACCTGGTCTACCTGCCTTTCTCCTCGCATATAGGTATTTCCCAGAGAATAGAGCGGGAAAGCGAACGCAAGCGCTTAAAAGATATAGTAAAAAGTCAGATAAAGGGTATTGAAGGTGGATATATCATTCGCACCATTGCGGAGACGGCTTCAGAAGCGGATATACAGGCAGATATCGAAATTCTGCAAAAAACCTGGCAACAATTGAACAGCAGACTAAAAGGCAGTGAGCCCGGTGATGTCATCTATAGCGATCTACCACTGGCAATCCGAACAGTGCGAGACATGGTCAGGGATAATGTGGAAAAACTTCGCATCGACTCACGTGAAACGTGGAAATTAGCCCGTGAACTGGCAGCCGAATTTCTACCGGAATTTGCAGAAAGGGTTGAGTATTACCCCGGCGAGCGTCCTATATTTGATCTTTATTCGATAGAAGATGAAATACAGAAGGCACTGAGTCGTGTAGTACCACTTAAATCCGGTGGCCACATTGTGATAGACCAGACTGAAGCGATGATTACCATTGATGTAAACACGGGGACTTATGTAGGGCATCGAAATCAGGAAGAGACATTATTCAAGACCAACCTGGAGGCGGCTCAGGCCATTGCCAGGCAGCTGCGCTTACGTAATATTGGTGGAATTATCATAATAGACTTCATTGATATGATTGAGCCCGAGCATCAAAGGCAGGTCTTGAGAGCACTAAAGCGTGGTCTGTCAAAAGATCCAGCAAAAAACTATATAACAGAAATGACATCATTGGGTTTGCTGGAAGTAACGCGTAAAAGAACGCGTGAAAGCCTTGAACATATCTTATGTGAGGTATGCCCGGTTTGTCATGGCAAAGCGGTAATAAAGTCAGCGCAGACTATCTGTTACGAAATCTTCCGCGAGATTATGCGTGATTCAAGGGAGTATGAAACAGTCAGCTATCGTATCCTTGCATCAGAAAAAGTCATAGATATGCTGCTCAATGAAGAGCAGATGAGCCTTATGAATCTGCAGGAATTTATCAATGCCAAAATTGAATTACAGGTTGAAACATTATATATGCAGGATGAATATGATGTTGTCATGGTATGACTGAGCATGTTAATTATGGCTATGGCTCAGTCAGCTTTTACTTCTAACAGCTCGCTGGCTATGATTTCATATTGGTTCGATTGTCTTTTTTGTTACAAATGTCCGCCAGCGCATCTTCTATCTCAGTTGTCATGTAGATAGCAATTTCAATATTGCCAGCAACGCTGTCGAGTTCTGGTTCGATAAGTGGTTCCATTTTGTCTCCTCTGCTTGGTCAGTTGCTTGTTAATCGTAGCTGGAAGCTATTCTTGTAAATGTTTTTATTACTTTATTTTAAATGTAAGTGCATAAGGGGAAGAGTAAAGAATGCTCGGACGGATGAGAATTTTTGCCTGACGAATGGATGTTTTCGGTTTTATGCTAGCTGAACGGTTGTTCTGATATGCAATTGTTGCCACGAGAATTGTGACAGAAATAAATGATATATCAGAATATAATCAAGTTTTATCCCGAACCCACTGTATGAACCAATATATGTACCAATGAACACCAAACAGGAAAAGACTCTGGTCATGGCCATCTGGTCATGGTTCAGCACGACCTGCATTCATTGTGCGCGCATCCTCTGGTATCTGGGAGTTCTGTTGTTTGTTGTCACCGCGGTGGCCATCACTATCTTTCGATTCTGGCTGCCAGCCCTGGTGGATCGTAAGGCCGAAGTCGAGCAGTTCCTGACCAATCAGATAGGCCAGACTGTAGTCATCGGAGAAATGGCTGCGCAGTGGCAGGGCCTGTATCCGTCCCTGCATGCAAGCAAACTCGTTTTAAAAGATGCCGAGGGCAGGCAAGATGTCCTTCTGAGTCTAGGTGAGCTCAGGCTTGATCTGGATATACTGCCCTTGCTACAAGGCAAGTTCGTATTTAGAGAGATTACACTGAAAAAACCCGTCATCCGTGTCAGTCGTTCGCCACAAGGTGATTTCTATATCGGTAATTTTAAGGCTCCTCCACCGAAACAAGGCAGGCTGGCCTTATTGTTCAGCCAGCATAAGGTCAATATCAGTCAGGGCCATTTTATCTGGCATGATCATTTCCTTCAGGAACAGGAATTTGTTATCACCGACATCAATCTTGCGATGCAAAACATTGGTAAAAGGCATTTTATCAAGGGTTCGCTTGGGCTGCCTGAAAATGTCGCAGATGCTGTATCGTTAAATTTTGATATTAAAGGTAAGGTGCTGGATATAAGCACATGGAAAGGACAGTTGAATGCCAGACTCAGTGAAGTTGAACTGTCCGCTTTGCCGGGAATATTGAATGAAAAAAGGATGATTCCGGAGCTCTCTGGAATAGTATCGCTGGACATTTCAACTGAGTGGAACAAAGGACTGCTTGATGCAGCCAATGGCCAGCTAAGAGGGCATAGATTCCTGTTTCCACTTGGTGACTATGGCACACCATTTACCGTGCGAAGTGTTGAAGCTGATATCAAACTTGAGCGTAAAGGTGAGTCATGGTTATTGATAGTTGATAATCCATTGATTGCTATTACCAATAAACCCTGGTCGGCAGGGCAGATCAAGGCGTCCTATAACGTCGATGAATCTTATGTTCATTTAAGCAAGCTTAATCTCTCTGATCTGCGTACAGTACTGGATGCCTTAACAAGTGACAACAAGATTGTGCAACTGGTGAAATCCCTCTATCCCTCGGGCAATGCCAGTGATACCAGCCTGACTTTATATGGGCCCATCAATAAACCGCATGATTTTCTCTTCAAGATGTCAGTCAGCAATGCGACTATCAATGCCTATAGCCTGTACCCCGCTGCAACAGGTCTGCGAGGAAATATTGAAGTTACGAGCACAGGTGGCAGTGTTATAGCGGAAGGAAAAAATTCGCGGATCGTCCTCGACAGGGTTTATGAAAACCCTCTCGCAGTACAGGATCTGCAGGCAACTGTGACCTGGCATAAGGGAGATAAAGACTGGCAGGTGGATGGAAAGCGGCTATGGCTAAAGAATAGTGATGCAGAAGCCCGGGCAAACTTTATAGCGACCATTCCATTTGACCGTACATTGTCACCGTTGTTAACTCTCAATGTTGATCTGGTTAATGGTGACCTGTCGCATGCCGAAAAGTATTACCCTGTGCGCCTGATGAAACCGGCTATCAGGAAATGGTTTGAGGAAACGAATTTTCGTGGTCGCCTGAACCAGGCAAAACTGGATTATACGGGTACGGCAAAAGGATTTCCTGTAGCCGGGGCAGAGAGTTTCAAGGTGATAGCCAATATCGAATCAGCTAGCATGTTGTTTGCTGCGGGATGGCCGCGACTGACAGGAATTGATGCAGATTTATTGATTGGCAAGAACGACCTATGGGTTAATGGGACTGCGAGAGACCTGTATGGACAGAAAGTGAATAACGGTACTGTACATATATCGCATCTTGCAGAAGCCGGTAAACAGACCGTCAATGTCAGGACAGGGCTGTATGGAGAACTGGACAGGGTGCTTGATTTTATTCAAACCGGCCCGCTTTTTAAAAATACTGCTATTCAGGAAATCAGTCTCGCTGGTAAGGGCCTGGGCAAGATTGATCTTGATGTTTCCATACCTCTGGCAGATACCAGTAGCACGCGTGTCAAAGGCACATACATAACTCCTGCTGCCTCTTTACAGCTACCCGATGATTCCTGGATTACCAAGCTTGAGGGCAAGCTTGATTTTACCGAGCGATCACTGTCATCCAGTAATATGCAGGGCATGATGCGTGGAGGCCCTGTTACATTGACTGTGAATACCGTTAAGGAAGGTCAGCCACCTGTAGTCGAAGTAGAGGCAAACGGTGAGGCGCATGCTAGTCATCTGGGGACAATGCTTGGCGACTGGATAGTGAAAGAACTCAAAGGTAAGGCTACCTGGCAGGGCAAGATGAAGTTTGATTCAGAAAAGGTTAGCCTGAAATTGAATTCTGATCTAAAAGGGCTTGCTTCGTCTTTCCCTTATCCACTGGCAAAAGAAAGCTATGAAAAATTGCCATTGAAGCTGGACGTCAGTTTTTTACCGAATCGAAAGACGAGACTAGATTTTTTTATGCCTGCCTTTGTGAATGGCAAACTAATCTTTTCCGTACCAAAACAGGAAATGGAGTTGACAGGCGGCTGTCTGATGATTGGCAAGAATAAGGCTGTCTGTGATGATAAAAAAGGCCTTTCAGTAGCCGTTGAGCAGGCATTTCTGAATCTTGACCCGTGGGACAACTATATAAAAAGGCAGCAAGGTGACGACGGTTTACCAGAAGTATTGACTCGTATGAGTGCTCGATTTGATAGCGCATTTTATGCCGGCGTGGATATGGCCGATATAGCCACTGAGTTTGACCGTCAGAAAGATGGAAGCTGGCAGGGCACAGTAAGTGGTGAACGGATAAAAGGTGATATAGGTTTTAACTGGAACAGATCTTCGCGATGGCTGACAGCACAGCTTTCACATTTAATCTGGAACGAAGCGCAACAAGAAATAGAATCTGCTGGCGCCAAACAGGATCCGAAAAAATTTCCTGCCCTGAACGTTACGATAGATGATCTGGTGTTCCATAAGATGAAATTGGGGCGCCTAAGTATAGTGGGGGAACCAACAGCAAATGAATGGGAACTGCAATTACTGAAGCTCGATAGACCGGATATGAAGGTTGCAGCAAATGGGCGCTGGCGCGGGCTGGGTAATGACCATTCATCAAGTTTTGATGTCGATTTTACCAGTACCAATATGCAGGCGACACTGGCAGCACTGGACTTTGATATTGATTTTGAAAGTGAGCTGTTTCGTACAACGGGGTTTGTATCGTGGAACGGAGCACCTTATGAATACCAGCTGGGCAATCTTGATGGAACACTTGAAATCCGTTCGGAAAAGGGGCGTCTGTCGAGTGTGGAAGTCGGGGCAGGGAGGTTGCTGGGAGTGCTTAATGTAGAAAGTCTACGCCGACGACTGTTACTGGATTTCAGTGATCTGTCGAAAGAAGGTTTTGCTTTTGATGAAATCGAGGCAGACATGTCAATCAAACAGGGTGTCGCTACGATATCAAAACTGATAATGCCGGGACCCTCGGCTACTATTCGTCTCGAAGGCCAACTGGGACTTGTAGAGGAAAATATTGATATGAAGATGTCTATCTCACCTGCGGTAGGCGGCAACCTGGCAGTTGCTGGTTTTGTTCTCGGTGGGCCCGCTGGCGGGGTAGTAACATATCTTGCATCTAAAGCCATCAAGCAACAGATGGACAAAACAACCGATTATCAATATACAATCAGTGGATCATGGGAAGATCCAGTAGTAGATAAGATAATATCAGGCGGCGAAAATGTGCAATCAGGCACTGGGCAGGGCCAGGTTGAGTAATGTAATGAGAACGCTGGAATCGTCTCCCAGCTGGATTATTGTGAAATCAAGTCTTTAGTGAGAGTAAAAGGGAACATCTATGACACAAGTTGCTGCAATACAAATGACATCAGGGCCAGACGTTGCCGCTAATCTTTTCGAAGCCGGGAGGTTAATCACCCAGGCTGCGGAATCCGGGGCGAAGCTAATTGTGTTGCCAGAGAATTTTTGTCTAATGCCAATGAAGGATGTTGATCGCCTGCGTGAAGTCGAGCTGGTTGATGATGGACATATACAGAATTTTCTTGCTGAAGCTGCCCGCCGACATAAGATCTGGCTAGTCGGCGGCACTGTCCCATTGGCAACAGAAAATCCAGAAAAATGTCGTAGTGCATGTCTGGTTTACAATAATCTGGGTGAACGTGTTGCGCGTTACGACAAGATCCATCTGTTCGATGTTGATTTGAATAATGCAGAGGCCTATACAGAGTCTGCAACCATCGAAGCTGGAGAAGATATTGTTGTAGTAGATACACCCTTCGGCCGCCTTGGTCTGGCAATTTGCTATGATTTGCGGTTTCCTGAACTATTTCGACAATTATCGGAAAAAGGTGCTCAAATCCTTGCCGTCCCATCTTCATTTACCGCGATAACAGGAAGTGTACACTGGGAAGTTCTGGTACGAGCTCGGGCAATCGAGAATCAGTCTTACCTGGTGGCAGCTGCTCAGGGTGGATTTCATGTAAACGGCAGAGAAACCTTTGGTGATTCCATGATTGTCGACCCCTGGGGCAGGATAATCAATCGTCTTTCGAGGGGGCCTGGTGTTGTATTATCCGAGATTGACCTTGACTTGCTCGGCGATATTCGAAAGAACCTGCCATCTCTAAAGCATCGGCGCCTTAAGTGTTGAAGAGAAAAAGTTTAACGTGTTAAGTTTTACTTGCAAGCAAGTTCGTTGACCCCATTTACAGTTCAATAACCTTCCTGTTCATCTCTTCAGGCAGGTACGATCAAGGAAACATTTATATGTCAGAAATTATGCAACAGGCGCGCCAGCGTTTGCTGGAACCTACAGCACTCGATGAAAGGGATCTGGACAGATTAATGTCCCAGCTGATGAGTAATCAGGTCGATTATGCTGATATCTATTTTGAATACTCGCGCCATGAAACCTGGAGCCTGGAAGAAGGAAAGGTTAAATCGGGTAGTCACAACATTGATCAGGGTGTTGGCATTCGTGCCATCAGTGGAGAAAAGACCGGTTTTGCCTATTCTGATGAGTTGGTACTGCCAGCACTTGAACAGGCCGCGACAACAGCAAAAGCAATAGCCAGAAGTGGCGCAAACAAGCAGCTCCCAGTGGCCTGGACAGGTGCTTCCAACAAGGCCCTGTATGCCTCTATTGACCCTGTCACCACGCTTGAGGATCAGGCCAAGGTAGCGCTGCTTGAACGGGTTGAGGCTGAAGCAAGAAAACAGGATGCAAGGGTTTCTCAGGTGATGGCCGAGCTGTCCTCGGTACAGGATGTTGTTCTGGTAGCCGCCAGTGATGGAACACTGGCAGCAGATATCCGTCCATTGGTGAGATTGAATGTAACCGTCATTGTAGAAGAGAAAGGGCGTCGTGAAAGGGGTTCATCCGGTGGTGGTGGCCGCTTTGGGCTAAGCGTCTTTTCTGACACTGACCGCGCCCTGCAGTATGCGCGAGATGCTGTACAGCAGGCATTGGTAAATCTGCAGGCCAAGGCACCAGCCGCAGGTATGATGCCAGTGGTTCTCGGTCATGGCTGGCCGGGCATATTGCTGCATGAAGCTATCGGCCACGGTCTGGAAGGTGATTTCAACCGCAAAGGAACGTCTGCCTTTTCTGGCCGTATTGGGGAAAAAGTGGCATCTGATCTTTGTACCGTTGTTGATGACGCAACGATTCCTGACCGCCGTGGTTCCCTAACAATTGATGACGAAGGGACTGCCGGTCAGAACACGGTATTGATTGAGAACGGAATTCTCAAAGGGTATATGCAGGACAAGATGAACGCACGCTTGATGGGCATGGCTGCTACGGGAAATGGCCGGCGTGAATCTTACTCCTGTCTGCCTATGCCCCGTATGACCAACACCTACATGCTGGCGGGTCAATCGGATCCAGAGGAAATCATATCCTCGCTCGATAAAGGCCTGTATGCGGTAAATTTTGGTGGCGGACAGGTCGATATAACATCAGGTAAATTTGTCTTCACTGCCTCTGAGGCCTATATGGTTGAAGGTGGAAAAATAAGTTATCCGGTCAAGGGTGCTACCCTGATTGGCAGTGGTCCGGAAGTGTTAACCCAGGTATCGATGGTGGGCAATGACCTCGAGTTAGATCACGGAGTTGGTGTATGTGGCAAGGATGGGCAAAGCGTTCCGGTCGGAGTTGGACAGCCGACACTGAAAATTGATGAGTTGACTGTAGGAGGCACCGAGGTATGAGTGCCGCTAAAGACATGCAGCAAAATCTTCAGTCCGATGTTAGTGAAATTTCTGCCCCGTTGCTGGACGTTGTTGAGCAGGCTATGCATGATGCAGTCAGCCGTGGTGGTGCCAGTAGCGCAGAGGTTGATGCCAGTTTATCACAGGGATCCTCGATGACAGTGCGTCTGGGAGAAATAGAAACTGTTGAGCATAACCGTGATAAATCACTGTCACTTACCGTCTATTTTGGCAAAAAAAGTGGTTCAGCCAGTACCTCGGACATGTCAGCCGAGGCCATCAAAAATACTGTAGATGCCGCATGTAGTATCGCCAGATTGACCGCAGAAGATGAATGTGGTGGTCTGGCAGATGCTGAGCAGATGGCTACAGAGTTTCCAGACCTTGATCTCTGGTATCCCTGGAACCCGGATTCAGATGCGGCCCGGGATATAGCTCAGGAGTGTGAAGAAGTTGCTCGTAATACTGGCGATGCGATCAGTAATTCCGAAGGGGCTACTGTAAGCAGTCATGAAGGGGTTGGGGTTTATGCCAATACACATGGTTTCTGCGGCACCCGCTATGGCACTCGCCATTCTCTCAGTTGCTCGGTAATCGCCAGCAATGGCGAGTCCATGGAGCGAGATTACTGGTACAGCATTGCTCGCGATCGCACAGATTTACAAACGGCAGCTGAAGTTGGCAGGATAGCCGGACAACGGACTCTGAATCGTCTCGGTTCGCGCAAAATTACCACCTGCCAGACACCTGTGATCTACGAGGCACAGGTTGCCAGCAGTTTATTATCGCATTTGATATCGGCAATCAGTGGTGGGTCTCTGTACCGTAAATCATCTTTTCTGCTGGACCATAAGGGAAAAAAGATTTTCCCTGACCATATCAATATCTCCGAACAGCCACATTTACTGAAAGCGATAGGGTCGGCCGCTTTCGATAACGAAGGTGTTGCGACCCGGCAGAGATCAATTGTCAGGAATGGTGTATTGATGGATTATGTTCTGGACAGTTTCTCTGCCCGCAAGCTTGGGATGCAGACAACGGGTAATGCCGGTGGTGTTCACAACCTGGTGATTGAACCTGGGGATAATGATCTACCTGCATTAATGAAACGGATGGGCAAAGGTTTGCTGGTAACTGAACTGATTGGTTTTGGTATCAATAACGTTACGGGTGACTATTCCCGTGGAGCTGCCGGGTTCTGGGTCGAAAATGGCGAGATTCAGTATCCTGTTAGTGAGATAACGGTTGCCGGCAACCTGCGTGATATGTTCAGATCCTTTGTCGAAATTGGAAATGACCTGGATAAAAGGGGTAATACGATCACTGGGTCTATTTTAATTGAACAGATGACCGTAGCCGGGGAGTGATTTGTAAGCTGGCGCCCAAACATATGGCTAATGCGCCAGCACCGATTTACATATATAATCAGTCTCTTATTCTTGAAAAACAAAAAAATGACATCATATTTTTCGCAATATAACCACGGCAGCCAGTGCCGAGCGAATTAGGATACACATATGCCAATCTATGAATACAAATGTGAAGAATGTGGTCATCAGATAGAGGCCATCCAGAAGTTTTCCGATGATCCGCTAACTGAGTGCCCAAACTGTAAAAAGCAGGCTTTGAAAAAAATGCTTTCTGCTTCTGCTTTTCATCTAAAAGGTAGTGGCTGGTACGAGACTGATTTCAAGAATTCCAGCTGCAAGCCAGACAACAAGGCCGCATCGTGCAGTACATGCCCGAGTGGAGATTCGTCAAAATAGACGTTTCGAAAGAAACC
>JARFQE010000050.1 GCA_029287915.1 Arenicellales bacterium | reverse complement strand
ATTTCTGATAATTACTCCAGGATGAGCGTAATGCCCTCTATGAAAGAACTTGAGCATAATAATGCTCTGCTGAAAAAACTGCTTGAGCTTGAACACGAACGTCTCAAAACTGAACATGAGCGCGCTAATAAGTGGCAGGCTGAATCTGAACGTAAAGATCAGATAATTGAGTCATTGAGGTTGTTATCCAAAAGGACAGACAGGGATAAGACTGACTGGTCGTTGATAGAAAAACACTTTAATGATCTGCTCAAAGAAGAAAGCATTCCTCAGAAGACGGTAAAAGATACAGGTAAAAAACGTATACGTCGTGAAGCAAATGACAGGGCAACAGCGGAAAACTTACTCATCAGGAAATACAGCGACAGCGAACTCAGGAGAAACCTCAAGTTCCCTCAAAATACTGTATCACGCAGGTTCGCAAGACGACATAAGAAGAAATAAATCAGCAGTTTCAGTCTTTACAGACATTCAGATAGAAAATCTGACTGGTTCAAGGCATCCAAACAAAAAATCATAAGCTTTAACTACATCCCCGGCTAAAGCCAGCCATATAATTTATTTCTTCACTTCAGCCAGGTGTACTGCGCAGGCGATACAGGGATCGAAGGTGTGGATGGTACGAAGTAGCTCCAAGGGCTGTTCTTTGTCAAAAACCCTGTGCTTGACTAAAGCTTGCTCCATTGCCCCACCCTGTCCAGAAGCATCACGAGGACTGCCATTCCAGGTTGTCGGAACCACTGCCTGGTAGTTACTGATCTTGCCGTTTTCTATTTTGATGTAATGTGATAACGCGCCTCTGGGCGCTTCTACCAGGCCGACACCACGGGCTTCGCCGGGCCAGCTAAGTGGATCCCAGTATTCGTCGTTGAAAGTATCGAGATCACCCGATTCGATATTATTAACAAGGCAGTCATACCAGCCGTGCAGGGCATTTGAGAAAATACTGGTCTCCAGATTTCTGGCCAGCGTTCTGCCCAACGTCGAGTACAGGGCAGACATTTCCAGATCAAGATGCATCAATGTGTCATCGACCAGGTCTAAAGCCTGCTGGTTTCCGCTTGCCATCATCACATTCAATCTTGCTAGTGGTCCGGTTTCCATCGGTTTACCATTCCATCGTGGTGCCTTTATCCAGGAATAACTTGCATCGACATCGAAATGTTCATCGCTATAGGCACCATCGGCTGCTGATGGTCCCGTATAATTCGGACACGTTTCACCATCATAGGGATGTAATGGCACATGCTTGCCAACGCTGTAGTCATACCAGGAATGGCTGACATATTCCTGTATCTGCTCCGGTGCCTGCGGATCAACCGGGTATAGCGTGGAGAGATCACGATCCAGCAATGCTCCCTGAGGTACCAGCATTCCAGTGGCACCTGTACCGGGAAAATCAGCGAAAGTCATAAAATTACCCAGACCTTCACCTACACTGGTCCAGTCGTTGAGATCACCAGTATCTGGGCGATACCCCTTGTAGTAATCAGCGATCAACATGGTATCCGGGATGAATAGCTGATCGACCAGTGACTGCATCTGGCCGATAACTGTCCGCACGGTTTCAAGACCGTTCCAGTCAACGGCAGTCAAACCACCAAAAAGCGCGTGGCTGCTTCTGTTATCTTTGCCGGCAGCGCTTTTTCTGTTATTGCCTCGCGCACTGATTGCGCAAGCCATGCCGCCGACAACCATATTTGGATGTGGATTTCTGCCACCAAACACCGCATGCAGTTTTACAACCTGCCGCTGCCAGTCCAAAACTTCCAGGTAATGTGCAAAGAAAACCAGGTTGGCGTGAGCAGGTAAACGATATGCCGGATGCCCCCAGTATGCATTACCGAAAATACCTGGTTGACCGGATTCGAGGAATGCCTTCAGCTTTTGCTGAACACGGGTAAAATATTCGATGCTGCAGTTAGGCCAGTCACTCAAGCTACGTTGCAAATTTGCTGCATCGGCGGGCGATGCGTCCAGTGCTGAAACAATATCTACCCAGTCCATTGCATGCAGATGGTAAAAATGCATGACATGGTCATGAACATACTGGGCACCCAGCATCAGGTTTCGAATCAGGTGAGCATTTTCAGGCAGCTGATAGTTAAGCGCATCCTCCACTGCACGGACAGTTGCCAGTCCATGCACCAGGGTGCAGACACCACAGATACGTTGAGTGAATGCCCAGGCTTCACGGGGATCCCTGCCACGCATGATGGTCTCGATGCCACGTACCATGGTACCGGCACTGGAGGCGCGAGTGACTTCACCGTATCCATGAACATCATTCGGTAAAGCCTCGACCTCCGCCTCCATGCGCAGGTGCCCCTCTATTCGTGTTACCGGATCTACGACAATCTTTTCCATGAACTATCTGACCTCACGACTGATGTTTATCTTTCTTGTTGAACTGATAACCATGCGGCTTCTGTCGTTCTTCAAGGTTGGTATAGACACCGCCATCGACACCCCAGCGATCCCAGAAATCAGGCTGTGAGCAACCAAGACAACCATGCCCGCTATGCATCGGTGAACTGGTTCTTCCGTTCCAGCCCAGAGATGAACAGGCATTATAGGTCTCAGGACCTTTACATCCGAGATGCAACAGGCACCAGCCCTTGCGTGCACCCTCATCATCAAAACTCTCAGCAAATTTACCCGCGTTATAACTGCCTTTTCTCGGGCAGCGATCATGCACCGTGCGTCCATAAAAACATAACGGGCGTCTGTACTCATCCAGTTCTGGTACTGCCTGATAGGCAAGGTAATATGCAATGGCACCAGTGATGACTTCGGGAACAGGCGGACACCCGGGCAAGTTGATGAGTGGCTTATCAGGCACCCTTCCCTGGTCTATCAATTCTCCCACACTGATAGCGTCAGACGGATTTGGACTGGCTTTGGGTAAGCCGCCATAAGCGGCACAGGTCCCTGTTGCTATAACCAGGCTGGCATGTTCCATTGCTTCAGTTAGATGCTGAGTGCTGTTTTTGTTGCCGATGGTGCACCAGCCATCACGCCCGGAAAGCGAACCCTCGACGATCAGAACATAGCCCCCGACTTGTATTGCATGCTCAAGACTATGATCAGCATACTGTCCGGCTGCAGCCATCAGCGTCTCATGGTACTCGAGTGAGACCATATTCAAAATAAGATTTTCCAGGGTAGGATCAAATGAGCGAGTAATCGCTTCAGTACAGCCGGTACATTCCTGAAAGTGTAACCAGATAACGGGTGGTCGTGACGCCTCCGCCAGGGCTTTGGTAAATACAGAACGATCACCGATGGGGAGCGCCAGCATCGAAGCTGTAACAGCACAGAACTTTAAGAATGAACGGCGGGATATACCCTGCTGCGACAGTGACTCGAGAATAGTTATTTCTTTCTTTGTCATCTTTAGCCTTTATTATTCAGCCAAACCACATTACCACTTATTAATATATTAACTACTTAAAACAATCGTCATTAATTGTTTATATTATGTCTCCCCTGTAAAAAATACTTCAATGATGTATATCAAAATTGTTAATCGAAGGTCTAATTTATTTTCTAGAAAAGGTAAATGAATGGCCAGCCAGAGTCTATCAGGCGCCTCAGATAATGAAATCTGACTGTACATGTCCGCTAACGATATTCAGCTGTTAGCGTTCATTGACACAAATAAAAATGGCTCCTGAAGGAGCCATTATTGATCAAACTTTTCTATGGTTACGATTTCTTTCGTCTAGCAATTCCTATCAGGCCGATAAGACCGGAACCAAACAACCATACCGCTGCAGGCACCGGTATTGGTGAAACCTCGGCAAAGACTATGTTGTCATAGAAGATACCCGAGCCGTTGTTGCCTGTGGCGGTGGCGACAAAGCCAAATGATAGATTATCTCCGACCAACTCTGGAGTGATCAAGAAATCTATATAGTATCTGCCCCATTCGACAGGCAGGTATGTGCTATCGTTGGATATAAAGATTTCGCTTCCTGCAGTGAAATCCTGCGTCAGGATGTAAGCTAAGGCGCTGCTATCAGCCTCGATGTTGCCCCTTTTAGCATCATAGCTAAACCTCCAGACA
>JARFQE010000137.1 GCA_029287915.1 Arenicellales bacterium | reverse complement strand
AGCGGATATCCGTTCCACTACGGGCATCATTCCCGGTGCACTTAATCTACCGCTAAACGAATTGAGTGAAAAACCGCAAGGTGAACTGCCCCAGGAGCTCACATCCCGCACACGTACAATAATTACCGCATGCCAGGGCGGCCCCATGGGTGCATTAGCTGCCCATGTGCTCAAACAACGCGGATACGACAACGTCTTTTTTATAGACGGCGGCACCCAGGGCTGGCTGGATGCAGGCTACTCAACCTGTTAAACGAGTTCTAACTCAAAATAGCTGGGTCAGACCCGATTGTTCTGTCATTGTAAAGATTGCTCGACAGCTCAATTGGGTCTGGCTTATGGACTTTACTTACGCGCAGAATTTACACCACCGTAATAACTTGTAGCTAAGCATACAACAATGTTTACAGGCGTCAGTGATAAATAAATGATAATACTGATTTGTCACCGACCTTTTACCTGAACCCTATTACCTGGCTGGAGACGACAGACATGGCAAAATCCACGGCCACTTACTGGAACGCACTGGATAAGCGCAATGACCACATGTGGGAAGTCATAAGCGGAACAGATGGGCTGATTGAACAAATAACCCTGGCGATGGATAACATCAGCGGTGACTATACGCGATTAACCCGGTTCAGACCGGGTGCTGACACAAGGGCCATAGGTGCAAAACGTCATGATTACCCGGAAGAGATCATGATAATAAAAGGCCGCCTGTATGATGAAGCGTTTAATCAATGGCTGGAAGTCAGCGACTAGGCAAGCCGGCCACCGGTAGAACTGCATGGGCCTTTCAGAGCCGATAAGGAATGCATTATCCTTGAAATATCATACCCTGGTCAGTCCGTGTCCTGATCAGCCAGATAAAATGTTGCCTGTTCACTATTACTTTTTTACAAAGCTGAGAAAGTAGTTCTCTTTTAATATATCTGACTCAGAATGCAATTTGAAACCAGCTTGCTGGATTTCATTAATCACAGTTTGTTTGGCAGACCTGACATGTGACATCACCCATGAGGAACTTCTACCGGGCTGCTTTCGATAGTCAATAATGATCAGTTTCCCACCCGGACGAAGTGCACGGTAAATCGATGCCAGCATGGTTTGTGGGTATTCAAAGTGATGATAGGTATTACAGACGAAGGCCATATCGATGGACCCCGGATCCAGGCGTGTATCTCTCTGGCTGCTGAGAACGGCATGAATGTTATGCAGGTTTTGCTCCGACGCACGACGTTTAATGTTGCGAACGAAATCATCGGTAACATCGACGGCGTACACGTTACCTGAGCTTCCGACCTGCTTCGCGAACAGCAGACTATAAAAACCGGTTCCGGCACCGATATCGGCAATATCCATTTCTGGTTTGAGCTGCAACGCTTGTACAACGTCCACTCGCCTGTCATAAACTTCGCGTCCCGGCCGCTCAAAGGTCGAAAACCACTGGTGATATCCCGCACCCTGATAATGATGATTAATACCGGGATTGACGTTTTGCTCGGTGGCATACGCAAGCGTTAATCCATAAAACAGTAAACAAGCAAAAGATAACAAAGGTTTCATCGCTATATTCACCAAAACGAATGAACTTGATTTTTGATCATCGCGGTTTTTCATTCCTCTTTGCGCTCCCACCTTCCTGCCTTCTTTAACTGATAAAACTTAAAACTTAAAACTTAAAACTTGAAACTTGGAACTTGGAACTTGGAACTTGAAACTAAATAAAAAGCACCTGACCTGGTTGTTTCAATCTACAGGCTTATTTTCTGATACGGGTTCATCACAATCTGCAGAATTCTTGTTGGCAGCAGCCATTTTCTGCTCTCGGTCACCTAAATAAGCCACCTCAACCACGATAGACTGATGATCAGATAATACATCTTTCAATACCTCGTAGCGTTTGAATTCAAGATCGTCGGACAGCAATACCCAGTCCAGTCTGTATTTGCCTGACTTGTATGTACCGAGGTCAGTTGCATCGGGTTTGTATACTTTCGATCCACCACATTCTGCCAGCTTTCGAATGACTGACTCTGATGATGGCCACTCACTGTTGAAATCGCCAAGGATAATGACGGGATTATTTCTTTTCTTCATTATCCTGAGCATATCTTTGATTTGCTGTTCCCTGACTTTCTTGCGTGAAAAATCCAGATGGACAGAAAGAACATCGATCGCAATAGGTGATTTACTTTCATCCGGCTGCCAGTCAATCTGGGCAAGTGTGAAGCCCTTTCTCAGGGTAGGAGGTGATCGCGGAAAGTCATGCGATATGACTTCCTTGAAAGCTACACGCGATAAAATTCCGGTGCCAAAATTTATCAGCCAGCTTTCGACGTGGTCCGAGCGCACACTCATCGGGTAACCAGCTGCCTGCGCCAGATAGCCGACATGGTCGAAATTGCCACTCCAGAACGACGGACCGTCGGCTTCCTGCAGTGCTACCACATCAGCATCTAACTGCAGTAGCCGATCAGCAATATTATCAAGATTTTTTCGAATGGTGTCAGATGATAAGAATATCTGGTTCAGCCTGTCTTTCCTGCCATGTGCCATGTTCAGCGTGAGCAGGGTAATGGTATCCGATTGAATTACCCGATCAGCCGTTGAGTAGATCTTGGCATTTGCTAATGCAGAAGACTCGTCAGCAATAGCATTGTTTGCTAACGTGAACAAAAGCACCAGCACGGTCAATACACTTTTCAGGCTCATTGATATCACTATGTTAGAATTTAAAAATTCATAACGTTGACTGGTACCATAAGATGTTAACAAACAGAATACAAATCAATTTTACTGGTTGTCTGCAAGCTTATGTGACACGCATTTTAACAGCCATTTTATTGCTAAATACAGGATTTTCTACTGCTGCATTATCCTTTTATGACCACCATGCCTTCTCCCCGGAGTGGGAAAAACTTACCGTAAGCTGTTATCCGGGGATAATCAACCGTCCAGACTGCCCTCCCGCTGATGCGGTTGATGATAAGCATATAAAACAACTGTATGAAAACCGCAGCTGGAAGCACATCAGCAAATTGCCATTCGATCCGCTGGAACTTGGTATTCAGGCTCGCTCACCAATACAGCACGCACGAACCAGGATCATAGGCCCCACGCAGGATGACGGCCTGCGCTCACTGGCTGCAAAAATCTGGATGATCGAAAACGCTCAACATACGATTGATATGGCGTATTATATCTTTACCCGTGATAAAGCCGGTTATGCGCTGCTGGGGGCCCTGTGCAATGCTGTCAAAAGAGGTATCGATGTACGTATTATCGTTGATTCAATTGGATCTTTACATCCGACACACTCTGAACTGAGAGCAGTTGAAACCTGTGCCGGAAATGCCGGCTTCATGAAGAACGAAAACAGTGAGATAACCAAAAACCGGGCACGCGTACAGGTGGTGATCTTCAATGCATTATCCAAAGTTACCAGCTGGGCAAATAGACGCTCACATGACAAGCTACTTGTCATAGATGGGCACTTCCCTGACAAAGCCATTGTCATGACCGGTGGGCGTAACATATCGCTGGCCTATTATGGTATCCATGCAGATGGCTCTTCCGATCCCACTGCATATCGTGATGTAGAAATCATTCTACGGCCGGCAGTTGACGATGCCACTGACTCGGCGACGGTCGGCAACGTCAGTGAGATCTATTATTCCATCCTCTTTCTCAACAAGGGCAATAAACGCATCTGGCCGGCTGATAATCCGGATACTGAACGCCGGCAGCGCGAAAAAGCCCAGCAAAGTCTGGAATTCTTCAAGAGCCAGCCTGCTATGCAGCAGAAAATGAACGATATGAATACGTACATGACGACCGGTTTTCGTGATTCGAAGGTGCGTCTCGCGCATGAGCTGGATAACCTCAGTAATGTCAGGGTGGTCACCGGTGTGGCAGAAAACAAGTCGCGTAATCCCAACTCGATTACCTATATCCTTTACGAGGTTTCCGAGACCGACAGCGGTTCAAAATCAAGTAATGTGCTGAGAATAATCTCGCCTTATCTATTTGTCGCAAAATATTTCGATGATGATGGTAATCTAATCCTCGATGGTGCCAAGGAAGTTCACAAATGGCTGGATGAGCACCCGAAAGGAAGGCTGGAAATCATCACCAATTCAGTACTCACCAGTGACAATATATTTGCGCAGTCAATTATTGATATGGAGCTGGGGCCAAGATTACTTTTATCACCCGAGCTCAGCGAGGCCTGGTTATCCAGCCTCAATGATGGAGAGATGAATCCTGCACTGGTGCAAAGCGATGAATGGAAAAAGCAGGTCAACCACCCGCAAATCTTTATCTACGAGACTGGCAGACTGGATTCCGTAAAACTTCCAGCCGGAACCGAGCATTACGGCAAGTTACATGCAAAATTTATCACTGGCAGTGAATACGGATTCATAGGGACATCAAACTTCGATTACCGCTCACGCCTGTTCAACAATGAAATGGGCTTTTTCTACCAGGATGACCAACTAAGCCAGGACCTTATAGATGTGTTTGAGCTGCTGAAGTCCACATCCTATCGCTGGGGATCACCGGAATGGCTGCAGATGCGCCGCGAGGTGATGAAACTCAAAGGAATGAAAGGCTGGTCAGTACGGCACCAGAGAGGTATATATAAATTCATGAAAGCAACAGGCATAGACTGGTTGATATAGAGCATAGAGCAGTAATCACCTGGTCTATGAACATGCAGCTAACCATGACGCCCGTTTCGGGCTGCAACAAAGAATCCTGCGCCATAGCAACAGGAGGTGCTGGATTTATGCATTTACAGGCAGGTGTCGCTAATCCTGTTGCGGCTCATTTGAGATTGTACTGATCATGCAGGCTCGCTGATTCAACATCATGCCATGTGATGCTGTCATCAATAACATGGAACTGGTCGAGCACCATCTGCTCGATGTCGGCAGGTTTGTGTGAGCTGACCTTTACCATATCACCCTCCAGTTCGATATAGACACCATCGCGGGCCAGTGTCACCGCCATTCCGGGTGCCTTTTTACTGGTATATCGTGTTGACATTAATGTGATTCCTCCAGTCTTTATAACAACAATGGCGCTGCCTGCTTTGAGATCTTTCCAGCACCCTTTGTGTCGTTCTAGTTGCTTGCCTGTAAACGTATTCCAGCTAATGATCGATTTTGTATCATAGCAAAAACAGTCTTCAGATCCATTTCCCCCCAGGTTAAGGACATAACCCCTTTTACGATACTACTTTTATACTCGCTGCTGGAATTAGTGAGTCGATCCTTTTAAACTAGATATTAATTTGTATGAGGAGGCACCCGATGGAATTTGATAATGAGACTGTGCAGGGCGTTTGGGAAAAAGCCCGGGCAACAAATGACCAGGATCCTGACGAGTGGCGTAAGGATGAATGTGGTGCCTGGATAAAATTCGACCAGTATGGTCACCAGGCTTCTGAGTATGGCTGGAAGATAGAAAGCGTCAAAGCTGGCGATCAGCAGGAATTAGAGAATCTGCGTCCTTTTCAACACGAAAATTCATTTGTTCCGGCTACTGGACAAGCACGCTGCCGCGTTACAGCTGATCGTGAAGGTATATCACCGACAGCTAGCATAGATACGCCGCGCAATAAATCGGCAGATTAATCAACGAAAAAAATGGCTCGCTCCCTATGAACAAATTAGTATTTATAGTTGTTACTCTTTCGTTACTGGTATCAGCCTGTACATCTACACTGTTTGCGACTCTTGGTCCCGGTCTGTATACCATTCCGACCGGCAGCATAATCAAATTGAATCAACCCCTGACAATTAGGCCGCAACGGGTAACTACCGGTGTTCAATATGGCAAGCCCACAATCGCAGTAAACCCCTATGAACCGCACTGCAAGTTCGAAGTCAATACTATTGCAGAAGAAACAATAACACTGCCAGCTGGCGACTACAGGATCACCAGGGTTGTTCGCTATAGTGACCCCTTTTACAGCCGCAAACCCATTGCTAAAAAAATGGTGGCGTCATCCAGTGAACCCGCTGCATGGCTAGCAATGGCATCGCCTGACTCTGACTGGTACTACACAACAGTGTTTCGCCTTGAATCTACTGCGCATCCAGATGTCCGTCAGCTGGTGTGCGGTATTTTCTTTCCGTCAGGCTTTCAGGCACGTGACATTACACTGGAGGAATTTGAGGCTTTGGCAGGTGATGTGATGACCTTACAGGTTGTGGTCAAGTAAACAGCAGCGCAGCCATCAATCGATCGGATTCCTGTTTTTCTCTGAATATCTACCCCAGTATGGGACTATCGCAGAAATGTAGTATTTTCCTGATCAGGTCGTCATGCTCTTTTGTTCTCGATTCATCCGGGTCATCGATTGATTTAACGGACTCGATGGCAGCAATGTAGGAATGCGGAAACTGCAAGTAGCGAGCGCCCAGTAACACCAGTTTTTTGTACCAGTGATAGGGCTGCAGGTGGTCAACAATGTGTGTCGGCTGCGCCAGATAGGTAAAGCAGCTGAAGTCTCGGCCTTGATGCCGCACGTTAAGCGGTTTATCGACGTAACCAGAGCCTTTCCCTTCGTGCCTGTCTAATATGGCCTTATGCTCGGGGTCTAACTGGTAAATTGCACCATGCACCATATCGGATTCAGCGCCTGTATGCAGCAGGTTGCACTTACCAGAACCATCATGACTTTTTTTGTGAAATGCCAGGTCGTGATGAGTAAGCTCAACCGCAGCCACAAACTTTGCAGAAGGCACACGTTCCGTTAACCGCACCGGATGCAGATTTGAACCGTAGGCAAAATAATGATGTATTCTTTGTTTCTCTTCTACCGCTATCAAATGTCTATGCCTGCCAGCCTATATAGTTTAGTTATAGCTTGATTTCATAACCTGTTGAACTGCAGCCGCGTCCTGTTCTCGCTGTGCGTAATTATTAAAGAACCTTTGTCTTCAAAAACCAGGCTTACCCGAGCACCTTCGACTAACGGTTCGGTAATGCAGTCGATAATGACACCACCCTTTATAGCAAACTTGTCACCGAGATCTATCAACGGATAGGCAAATGGATCGCCTGCCTGCTGTTCAACCGCTACTGGCGCCTGCTGCTGAAGGCGCCAAAACACGATGCCCTCATCGAAATAGAGTTGATGCCAGCGCCCATTCACCTTGAGTAAAAGGACATCGACTTCCTGCACCAGTTTACCCTGATACCAGTACTGCTGACAAAGTAGCTCTTCACATAGCTGGTTAGTCAGTAATGGAGGGATGCCATTGGTTTCGAGCATTTACAACCGCTCCGTGTCAGGAAAAAAGAAGATCGTCATTGAAGTGATCGGCAACTATTATCATATAAAATGAAGAAAGTTATAGTCTATCAGTATTCGGTTAATTTTGGTTGGCAACCTATTGCTCACTGTCACGAAACCTTACCTGCCTGAAAAGTAACAAGCTTAGACTTTATATATTCTGTAAACACAAATTAAAAACAGCAGACAGAAAATGGAACTTTCAAAGCGAACAATTATGTATGTTAATTATCGGCAGCACCCAGTTGATAAGTAGTGTTGTTATATGCGAACACGGAATGCGTATAGCGAGCTGAGCATCGACAGCGATTCTGGCAAAGGAACTCTAGTGACGGCAAAACTGTCGCTTTAATCGGACTTCTGCTGTCCGGCATTCTTCAACACGTCAGGTGGAGCGCTGCCACAATTCGCGCACATTCTTTCTGCAGCGCATTGAATTCAGCAACCGCATCGCTCGTTTTTGCCTGGTGGACTTTTATGCCTTGCTGCTGCAGATATTGCCTGGTTTCATCAGCAACCTGCATGCGGCCATAATATCCAGTACCAACAATCAATATGTCCGGTTTTGCCTGCAAAATATCGTCAAGATCGGTTATATCCAGGTTGTGTCCCTGCTTGCGCCGCCAGTGATCAATGACCTGCTCCGGTAATATGATGACGTCCGAGGTATAGGTTTTATCATCTATGGCTATTCTGCCAAATTCATAGTCTGCAATTTGCATAGTTATTCAATCGCCCACTTTAACAGTAACCATCGAATCATTTACGTCGATGTATTAAATCTGAACTGCTATGCATTTTGATCAAACTCTCTCGTCATTGCGTGTGCAGCGCGGCGATATCAAGGACTCGGATTAGCATGGGCATTATGAATTTCCTCGATCGCCGACAGCACCTCGTCCGATAAGCGCAAATTAATACTATCCACATTACTTCGCAACTGTTCCATCGTGGTGGCACCAATAATAGTACTGGTTAAAAACGGTCGGCTGTTGACATAGGCCAGGGCCATCTGCGCCGGCTCCAGCCCATGCCTGCGTGCCAGCGCAACATACTTACTGGTAGCAGTCAGTGCCGCTGGATTACTGTAACGTGTATAACTCGGGAACAGCGACAGGCGAGCACCGTCGGGTTGTGCCCCATCAAGATATTTACCCGATAGTACACCAAAACCCAGTGGCGAATATGCCAGCAGTCCCACCTTCTCACGCCAGGAGACCTCCGCCAGACCAACCTCATAGGTACGGTTCAGCAGGCTATATGGGTTCTGCACACTAACAATACGCGTTAACCCTGCCTGCTCGGCATAATACAGAAACTGCATGACACCCCATGGTGTTTCGTTCGACAGGCCAATATGGCGGATTTTACCGGCCTTCACCTGCTCGCCCAGCGCTTCAAGGGTTTCCAGAATCGGGGTAATGTGTTCTTCTACAGGCACTTCGAAGCCAAGCTTGCCAAAAAAATTAGCATCACGTTGCGGCCAGTGTAATTGATACAGATCGAGATAATCAGTCTGCAAACGTTTCAGACTGGAATCCAGTGCCAGGCTAATATCACGCCGATCAAAACGGGTTTTACCTCCACGAATATGCGGTATCCAGTCCTCACCAGGACCGGCAATCTTGCTGGCAAGCACAAGCTTGTTACGCTTCCCCCGTGCCTGCAACCATTCGCCGATAATTTCCTCTGTGCGTCCATATGTCCCGGCCTGCGGTGGGATGGAATACAGTTCAGCCGTATCAACGAAATTCACGCCCTGAGAAAGCGCGTAATCCATTTGTTCAAACGCCTGCTCGCGCGAATTCTGCTGGCCCCAGGTCATGGTACCGAGACAGATGACACTTACATCAATTTCAGTATTGCCTAGTTTGCGGTATTGCATATTGTTACCTGATCACCATTTTTCATTCACTAGAGTAAAGCTTAAACTGGTGAAAGAACACGATTAATTATTAATATTTGTCCACTTTTCTATTTTATCTCAAGACCATTTGGCATTGTCTGCCCATATTGTCTATCAAGTAATAATCGACACATCGGCAGATCGCAATACAAGCGAACATAATTAACAATAATTCTCTGCGACACTTTATTTCGGGCGCTAATAAAAACAATTCTACCTTAAAGATTCTATCTTTTGATTGCGACCTTCGTGATGAAAAACCCAGTAATTTTGTCAATTACCCATACTTTTTATAAACCTTTATTTTATATAAGAAAATTTTGTTTATAGGTACATCTGTAAATTGATTATCTATCAGTACATCAACTCGTTAAACTGCCAATCAGATTTTTGGTGGCCAGTTAACGGCCGTATCTCCAACGACTATTTAGAGGTGCTATGATGGAAACTACAGATTCAGCAATGAAACGTACAATGACTATCCTGATGACTACTTTATTCGCTATGTTCCTGGGTATAATTTACCTGGCTAACTACGTTTCTTAAGTTACAGGTAGTAAAAGGATTAAAAAAGGGCCGGTGTGAATTCACCGGCCCTTTTTATTGGTAAGGTAAATAAATTTACCTGAAGTAGTGAAAATCCGGCCAGGCTTCTGACCCCCTGATTAGCTTGTGGTGCCGCCGACAGGGTCGAGCTTAAGCAGCAGAATAGAGCTGCTTTATTTCCCTGGCTTTCTTAGCCTCTTCAGCTGAATAGGCCTTGCCGGACCAGAGCATATCATAGGCAATTTCCTCGTTACCGTTTTCACAGAGTTCCAGCACATTCTTGAACAACGGCTGGAAGGTCTCGGAACGATGCGACCGTTCATGATCCTCGAACGAGTTCCAGAAAGTCACAATCATTGCCTCTTTGCCCTTCAGCGGGCTGGCCACGGCCTGGCCTATCGTCGACCCCTCATTGGATATCTCACCGGAGTTGAGGGCCACGAAACCACCGACAAAACCGGTGTCGGAATGATAGGTTTTAACGTTTTCACACAGCTCGGCCACGCGTTCCTGCAGATCATCCACAGAATATTGCGGTTTCAGAATAACGCGGTTAATGGTGACCACACCGTCATAGGGAAATCCAGGTATCAGTCCAGTCATAGCTAACCTCCTATATCAGTATTTCAGTATATTCAAAATATCTGACCTTTTTAGTCAGGATTAGTTCCACTGATGTAAGAGAAAATTTAGTTTATATTGTAAAATTTGACATAATTTATTGTTTTTATTGACTGATTATTGCAAGACCTGATTTCGCGAGGCAGAATAAAATCAAATGGACAGGAGGGTTTATCATCCAGCGATAAACAAGAAAAGAGCGTAATTGGATGTGCTATTTCTCGAGGTACTGCAACTTGCCTTCCACACCATCCCAGTCAGCGGCATCCGGCAACGGGTCCTTGCCTTCTGTGATAGAGGGCCACTTCACAGCCAGCTCGGCATTCAGTGCGATGAAATCCTGCTGCTCTTGTGGGACATCGTCCTCGGCGAAGATTGCTTCAGCCGGGCATTCTGGCACACACACGTCACAGTCGATACAATCTTCCGGATCAATGACGAGGAAATTTGGACCTTCACGGAAAGCATCGACAGGACAGACATCTACACAATCGGTGTATTTACAGCGAATACAATTTTCTGTAACGACATAGGTCATCGTACTATTCCTTTATTTATCCAGTCTGTCGAATCTGTAATATCAATCGAAAAAGGGACAAGGTCAAGGGTTAATCAAATACTCCAACGGTTTGATAAGTCATACTGTTGAATTAAACAAGCCAGCTCATCACCAGCTCCACCAACTGCTTATCTGGTAATTTTTCATTCTTCAATGAACACCAGGTTGAAAAACGCAGACAATGGCGCAATGTCAGCGACAATTGCTTTTTATCTTTTGCCTTGACTTTCCAGGCTGCCAGTAACTCATCACGTATCGCATCTATATAGGACTCAATTTTTCTCATTGGCTCTCGCAAAGCCGCAACATCATCGACATCATGATAAATCGACCGCCACATGCCCTCAGTTTGACGGTAATAGAGGTAAAAGGATAGCAGTGTTTTAGTGGTTTGTTTCACCGAATCATCATCTTTACTCTCAGATACCACCGGTAATGGATGCAACCCGAGCCAGTGCGAGGAACAGGCTTGAAATAAACTGGTTTCATCCGGGAAATGGCGATACACAGTCAGGCGTTGTACGCCTGCCTGCTCAGCGATGGCCTTGATAGTCGTTTTTGCAGGGCCCAGCTGTTCATGCAGCTTTACTGTCGCATCAATGATTAATTGTCTTGTTTCCTGCACCTGCTCGGCACGGGCTTTTTGCTTGTATTTTCGCTTTTTCATTTTATTAAACATATATGTTTAATGAATATTTGACAAGTACAAATATTGTCGTTATGCTAATTTCAGTATACACAAATGTATACTTAATAAATTAAAAGGGATCAGGAGAAGCAGCCATGAACGAACCAACACTACTAGAGCCAGGCCTTGTCGCAAAAGACACCACCTCCATTAATGCCTACTTTCCATTACCCGGCTTAGGTCTATTGCCGATCAATGCATTTTTAATAAATGCGCAACAACCGGTACTGGTTGATACCGGCCTTGCTTCTATGGGTAAACAGTTCCGCGAGCAGCTGTACAACCTGATAGATCCTGCTGATTTACAATGGATCTGGATTACCCACGCGGACCCCGATCACCTGGGCAACCTGAAAGACATTCTTAACGATGCTCCCAACGCCCGCATTGTGACGTGCTACCTGGGCATGGGAAAAATGGGCATACTCGGCATACCGCTCGACCGCGTGTACCTGCTCAATCCCGGCCAGCAACTGGATGTCGGTGATCGCAAGCTACTGGCTGTTTCGCCGCCCACTTACGATGCGCCAGAAACCTGCGGCCTGCTGGACACAAAGAATCACACCCTGTTCAGCGCCGACAGTTTCGGTGCATTAATGCAGGAACCATCCGAATCCGCTGAGGCAATGAACACTGATGCGTTGCGTGAAGGCTGCATTAAATGGGCGACGATTGATGCGCCGTGGTTAAGCAAGATTGACAATGCCAGTTTCAGCGACAGCCTGTCGGATATCAGCAGGCTGAATGCGACAACTATTCTAAGCAGTCATCTTCCACCGGCACGGGGTATTAACAGCGAACTTTTTTCCTATCTAATGGATGCAACACGAGCGCCCCGGTTTTTTGGACCAGACCAGGCAGCACTGGAAAAAATGATGGCGGCTTAAATCATCTATTTTATATTTACAATCCCCCTTTGAATAAAAAAAGGGGGATAACGCTTATTAGCCTGGCTAAATCAAAGACACAAAACCGAGAGTAAAAAGATAAAGCCGCCATTGCGGCCGGGAAACGATATTAAAACAGCCAAACCGAGTTTTTCTACTCACCCTGGTCAAAGCGGTGGCAAGGCCCCTGGAACTCGGCCGGAACATTATCCGGGCATTTCCCGCATTGCTCGTTACCGGGCACCGCGAAATCAATCTTGCGTGGGTAAGGCAGGTCTAGATCCTGCATGATGGCGATAAAATCCGCTTCTGATTTATCCATCCCCAGGCGTGGGTTGCGTGCCTTTTCCTGACCAATACTGGAAACCTGCCGGCCATTATAGTCATGTCCCGGGTAGACCAGCGTCTCATCGGGCAGAGTAAACAGCTTTTCGCGGATGCTATGGTAAAGCGTTGCAGCGTCGCCGGACTGGAAATCGGTGCGGCCGCATCCTTCGATCAATAGTGCGTCGCCGGTGAATACCCTGCTTTGTGTGCCGTCATCAAGCCGGTAAGCGAAGTGATGCGAGGTATGTCCCGGGGTAAATAATGGGTCCAGCCTAATGCTGCCAAACTGAAATGGCACGCCCTCTTTCATTGCGATATCTGCACACTCCGGCATTTCCACCTCGGGAAAAGCCACCTGGCAGCCGGTCTTGTTGCGCAATACACGCGCTCCGGTCAGGTGGTCGGCATGCAGATGAGTATCGATGGTATAGGCGAGCGTTAGCTGCAGTTTCTGGATAAGCTCGATATCACGCTCAACGCTATCGATAACAGGATCGATCAGAACTGCGGCACCTGTATCACGGCAGGCCAGTAAATAGGTGTATGTGCTGGAATCCGTTTCGAATAATTGCCTGAAAATCATGACATTCCTCTATGTGTTAACTCTACTGTGATTTATTAAGACAGATAGCGGAGGCTATTGTTCACTGCTCGACCAGACTGGCAATGACCGCCATAGCTTCATCAATAGTACGAAAACCGATCTTTTCGACACAACAGGTATTGTTCATAGCCGCATGCCGCTGTACAAGATTCAAAAGATCGTTAACAGAAATAATCTGACCCGTTGCCAACAGCCTCTCATTCCCTTCTTGCAGGTCAGCCATCCGATAGACACGCCCGACACTATCGATCAGTACATCAGCTTCAGTAAAATCCGTTGCTGACCATTCAGGATTTCTTTCCCATTCGAATTCTGAAGCCACATAACAGAGTTCATCATCGCCCTGATAGTGGATAATGGCAGGCCAGTTGATCATCTAATAAAAATTGTCCTTTACATGTTCCTGTCTGTATCTGAGAATCTCTAATCTGGCAGCAGTCATCGCCGAGATAGGAGAATCATTTTGTTACTATTTTACCGACTCTATAGACTGCTCGGGCACCCCCTGCGGCCAGATATAATCATCATCCCGGCAATCATAACGGCGACAGCGCAACGGCCGTTCTTCCCAGATCATACAACGACAGTTTTGTCGATCGAGGTGTGGGCAATAACCGTCGTCATTACGCGCGATGAAGTACGGGCGCTCTTTATTGTATTGCGCACTCCCACGCTTCACTTCCTCTTTGGTCAAGGCAAACATCAGCGTACAGCAACGTGCCTGGCAAATTGAAAGATATTTCCCGCAATCGACATTTGCATCCGCCACACCTTCATCTTCATCGCCGTATACCGCGGCCATTCCCATATCAATCATCTTTTCCATCACCGACAGTAACTTCTTTCGCTTCTCAGGACTCATGGCCTGGTAATCCGGGTCGTCAGAGAACTCCTCGTCCCAGTCGATAGCATCTTCGTCTTCAATCATCACTTTGCCGTTGTTATTCTGTGCTGTCTCTACTTTAGGGAATGGTCCATAAATAAGGAGCAGTCAATAAATCTTCCTGTTCACCACACTGATCACACTACGCAACTCCTTGATCAGCTTCTTCTTGTCCTCCTCATTGAGAAACTCGCCGATCTCCACCTGTTGCTGTTTACTGCGCAGCAACAACGTATGTGGATGACCCCGATAAGGTGGTTTCTGTATCACCAGGCGCGTCCAGAAGAGTTCTGATTCCCAGGTATCTTTTGGTGCATGGTGCCCCTTTTCGACACAGATGTGATTGTCGTGAAAATGAATGACCTGCTTGCGATGGCACTGGTGTGACACCCAGCTCATGAAGGAAACCAGAAAAAGAATTTCAAGCCCGGCAAACGGCAGAATTACCCAGAAACCGGCCATTGTGAAAACCATCGCGATGCACAGCGACAGCACGGAAATACCCCACAGGAAACGCTTCGTTGTCTGCCAGTCAGCAGACATGTTCGGGCACACGACAATGTGCCCCAGACCATTTGTGATATCCAGATTGGATTCTACCATGTGGTGGTTTCTCACCTTGTTGATATCTCGGTTGCAGAGTCTTTTCTCTGAATGATACCAAAATATTAGTATGACAGGCCTGTGCCAGTACACACTCAAAACACACGGGAAAGTCTTTTTACACTGCAATCAAGTGACTGACCCCTTGATTACTCTGACCCCTTGATTAAAGTGACTGACCCCTTGATTATGACGCCTTGATTAGCGGCTGCAGCCAGCCACGCAGCGCCCGCTGCGGTCAAATTCCATCGTGCGGCCGCTCAGTGGCAGGTGCACCGGCACTTTGGTGGACTCGATAAAGGTTGCTGTGCGCGTGCCGGGGTTGACCTTGCCGTTCTCTGTTGCCAGCTCGTTGGCATGCGAGGCAATCGCCGCGACGGGCTGCACCAGCTCATTGATGACATAGGCAGCTTCCTTCGGGCCGGTGGTGAACGTGTCACCGATATTGATCACGGCGAGGCCGGCGCGGTAGTAGTCACGCACAACCGAGGCCTGCTCGGCAGTGATACCGGTGTCGCCGGACAGGTATACTGACAGGCCATTAGAAAATGTGAGCACATAGCCGGTCGGCGGCCCGGCATAGGCTGTCAGTCCCGCGGCATCGAGCATTTTACCCAGCTCCCCGCCAACCATTGCGCCTGCGATGCCGTTAGAGTGTACGGCCGGCACCGTGGTGATGCTGACGCCACCGACCTTGCGCGAACCGCCGAAGCGAACCAGTTGTGCGGCCTTTGGGTCACCCCCGAGCGCTTTCAGCCTGGCAGCAAAGAACTTCGGCATCTCGCTGCCGGTGACAATAATGGACTGTCTGGCCAGCGCGATATTGACGCTGTTGGTGTTCGGCAGCGCACTCTCGCTAACCGCCGGCTTCCCACACTCACCGGTATTGATTGCCTTGATGTGCCGGTCGCCAACATGGTCACCATGCATGTGACTGACCAGTACGACGTCGATCTTGCCCAGCCGTGGATCATTGGCTCCGGTCACCGTGCGACCGGCGTCATACAGCAACCGTGTTCCGTCAGGGTCCTCCAGCACCAGTGCACGATCGAAGCGGCAGAACTCGCCATCGTGGCTGCCGAGGGGCGTAATCTTGACCGTATCGGCGACCGCTGGGCTGGCCCACAGCCAGAACCCTGCCAGCAGGATAGCCAGGTAAGCTATCAGCGCTGTAAACATGCTGCCTTTCATTGCTTTCCTCCCCTGATTATTAGTTTATTGTTAACAATTGTATACAAAGTGGTTACGCCGCCAGCATTCAATAGAGACTGGTGCGCTGCTGGTTAATACAGCGAGTGTACTGATGTCTATGGGTAAATGGGAGCAGTCCTGTTCGCATCACCTTTATATTTGCGGCAGGAGACATGCTGTCAATTAGTCGCTAGCGTGGCATAGGTCGCCATAGTTATGCAAACGCGTCCTTGGTCGCTGTCTTTTCCATCATCATGCTAAGTTCATTTCCCCGGCATAGTCAGTGTGACAATACGGTAGCAGAATGGGCGTGAAGATCCGGTCAACGCGCATACATGGAATTCCAGTCAGAGCCTTTTACCGGCCAGTGTCGTTTCCTTGTCAGTGCGCGTTTCGAGCTTCAGGTAGCTGAGCAGGCGCACGTTGCCTTCCTCGTGCATCACCTCGTGCACGTGCTTGACGGCTGCCAGGATGTCATCGAGTTCGCCCTCGATATCAGTCCCCGAGCCGTGGGTCTCGAGGATAAAGTCATACTCCCCGAGTAGCTCGATGATACGTTTGACCTGTGGCCGCACCGAGACGCCTGCACCGAGAGGAATCACCTGCAGTTCAGCTGTGGCTTTCATTGTTCGTCACCGTCACTGGATTCATTCTGCTCCAGTATAGCAATTACGAGTAGCGTTGTATCGCTGCCGGACTGGCTGGTAGCTAGCGCACGGTACCGAAGCCCTTGTCCCCTGTGTGCGGTGGTATTGGCAAGCCAGCGAGACGTAATCCCTGTGTCACCGGACCGCCTGGAAACAAACGCCACAGGTATTTACGGCCACCATGACCGTCAAATATTTCATCAAGCATCTCCTCCAGGTCACGGCCATTCTCCGCCTCGCCAATTTCCAGGTAATAGTCGCGCAGGCACTCGATCACCCCTATATGTTCATCGGTCAGATCAATGCCCTCTTCATCGGCCATTTTCCGTACGTGCGCAATACCCAGCCCATCCAGCAACTGCTTGCGATGAGTACGCTCCTGGCTATCGATATTGGTATCGACACTCCTGTCGACCATCCATTCAACCAGTTTTTTTCTCTGTTCTTCATCCAGTGTCGTCTTCATTTCAATAACTCCCTTGGGTCTGTTCGATTGTTATCAAAGTGCCGGCAGCCCGTTGGTACTGCAGTAGCGTTGCCTGAGACTGCCTGACCGGGGGCTGCTGCGCTTTCAGCCGTATTGAATAGCATATCACTGCCTGTACTGTTATTGCTATCTACTTGCGGATGCCCTCAACCGACAGGAACAATTCGACTTCCTGCGATGCCGGGCCGAGGTCATAGTCTATACCAAAATCCTTCAGCGCGAATTTCGTGGTACCGGCAAAGCCACGTCGATAGCCTCCCCAGGGATCCTTGCCATGACCGACATGCTCGACCGCAATAGTCACCGCCCTGGTGACGCCATGCAGCGTCAGGTCACCGACCAGCTCCGCTTTGCCATTGCCGAGTTCCTTGAACGAGGTGCTGACAAACTTTGCCTTCGGAAACTTGCCGACATCGAGAAAATCCTTGCTGCGCAGGTGCTTGTCGCGCTCAGCATGGTTGCTGTCGATACTGGCCGTGTCGATGGAAACAACAACTTTCGAAGCAGCGGGATTTTTTTCATCGTAGCTGAATTCACCATCGAAGGTGTTAAAGCGCCCGACCAGCCAGCTATAGCCGAGATGGCTGATTTTGAACTGGATGAACGCGTGTGCGCCCTTGGTATCGATCTCGTAGTCGGCAGCGAACGCAGCAGATGGCACAAACGCAGAAGATGAAAACAGCAAGATAAACGCCAACAGTGTATTTTTCATAGTTTACTCCTTGATAGTGATTAAAAAAAATTACTTGCCCAGTATTCGTGACAAGGTTCGGTCCCTGTCGACAAAATGGTGTTTCAGCGCCGCGGCCGCATGCATCGTAACCAGCGTAATAAGGCTGACCGCCAGCACCAGGTGGATCAGACCAGCGATGTCTTCCTGCTGTTCATGGCCGTGCACCGTTGCCGGTATCGAAAACCAGTTGAACACATCGACCGCCCGACCGTCGGCGGTCGATATCAGGTAGCCGCTGATCATAATGGAGAACAGCAACAGATAAATCAGGCCATGAGCGATGCGCGCTGCACGTTTTTCGAATGCGCTATGTCCTGTTAGTTCGACCGGCCTCGGGTTCGACCAACGCCATAGCAAGCGGGCCAGGGTTAGCAGGAATAGCAGCACACCGATGCTCTTGTGAATGAACGGTGCCTGCCGATACCAGTGGTCGTAATAGGTTAGTTCGACCATCCACAGACCAAGTGCAAACATGCCGACGACGGCAATTGCCGTAAACCAGTGAATTATTACTGAAACCAAACCCCAGCGTTGTTCAGTATTACGTAGTTTCATGGTTGTGCGAAATGCTATTTATTCGTCCATAGGCGGCATATTTTAACAACATACGCTATGAGCTGAGGACAAAAAGCGGAATTTCAAGCGTTCACCTGTAATTAAATCACGCGACAAACACCGGAGAATAGTGGTGCTATAGTTCTCCCATGAACCGCATCAATCCGAACAAACTGCTGCTGTCTAAATGGACCGCGGTGACACCGCAAAACCGCGAACGCCACTTTATTGTCAAATCCCTGCTACGCGACGACAATGAACACGTCATCGGCTGTGAACTGGAAGCAGTCATTAACCATAACGTGTACCGAATCGACTGGCGCGAGCTGAAAGACGCTGCTGTCTGGCGCATGGGCTGGTGCTAGCAGGCAACATGCGTTGTGCCTAAAATTTCTTTCTGCCCCAGGGCCCATTTACCGGCCAGCCTGAACCTGCCGCCTTCACGCATCCTTCACGGTTAATTCACGGCTTCCTCACTGTTCTGGCAATATTCTCATAGTCCCATTAACAGAAATGCGGATGATGAGCATGCGACCAAAACAGGCAACCATCAACATCAGCAACTTGCGGCTGCGTACTTTTATCGGCTTCAACCCCGAGGAGAAGCAGAAGAAGCAGGATGTTGTGATCAATATCGAGATTCAGTACGCGATTAATCCTGCCGCGATGGATGATCATGTTGAGCAGGCATTGAACTACAAAACCATTACAAAACAGGTCATCGAGCATGTCGAGAGCGGCCGATTCCTGCTGCTGGAGAAGCTGGTGGCAGATGTGCTTGATATCTGCTCAGCGCACCATGATGTACAACGTGCACGGGTGACGATCGACAAACCACATGCACTGCGCTTTGCTGATTCAGTATCCCTCACAATGGAATACCAAGTGGACATCCACTCACACCTTACCTTGCTGGAGAAAGCCTCATGACACCACCTGATCCTGTCTACCTGAAACAGTACACAAACGAGAATGACGATTTTGCCGGCCTGAGCCGGGAAGCACTGCTGGTGCGTAATACACTTATCGATAAAGGTCTGGAGACGCCAATGGTCTATACAGGTCTTAGCAACGAACAGAAGTACCAGCGCATTAAGGAACTGATGACCGAGGTGGTCGGCACACTGGGGCTAGATCTCAACGACGACAGCCTGGTCGAGACACCGCACCGCATCGCCAAGATGTACGTGCACGAGATTTTTTCGGGGCTGGACTACAGCAAGTTTCCAAAACTGTCGCTGATTGAAAACAAAATGGGTGCCAGTGAAATGGTGAAGGTGCAGGACATCGACCTGACCAGCACCTGCGAGCATCATTTCGTCACCATCGACGGTGTCGCAAAAGTGGCCTACATCCCAAAAGACACCATCATCGGCCTGTCGAAGATCAACCGCATCGTGCGTTTCTTCGGCCAGCGGCCGCAGGTGCAGGAGCGCCTGACACAGCAGATACTGGTGGCATTACAGGTGCTGCTTGCAACCGATGATGTTGCGGTCAGCATCGACGCTACCCATTACTGCGTCAAGTCGCGCGGTATTATGGATACCAATTCGCGCACTAGCACCACGGCGCTCGGCGGCTGCTTCAAGGAAAACATCCATACGCGGGCGGAATTCCTCAACCCATGAGCAAGCACGACCCTGTGTTAATCACCGGCGCCGGCAAACGTGTGGGTCTGCACCTTGCATTAAACTTCCTCGCACGTGGCATGCCAGTGATCGGCACCTACCGAACCGAGTACGACTCGCTGCATGTCCTGCGCGACAAAGGGGCGACACTGTACCGCTGTGATTTCAATGACCAGGCGCAGATCGACTGGCTGATCGAGACACTGTTGACGTCGCATAAGCAGCTGCGGGCAATTATTCACAATGCTTCGGAATGGCTACCCGATAGCGCCGACATACCGGCAGCAGAAATCATCCAGCGTATGCTGCAGATCCATGTCAGTGCGCCATATCAGCTGAACCGGGCACTGGAGGGGCTGTTGAGGGACTGTAATGATGATCATGCTGATATCATTCATATCAGCGACTATGTCAGCAGCCGCGGCAGCCGCAAGCACAGTGCCTATGCTGCCAGCAAGGCAGCGATGGACAACCTGACGCTGTCAGATTCAGTACGCCTGGCACCTAAGGTGAAAGTCAACAGCATTGCACCGGCGCTGGTGCTGTTCAATGATGATGACGATAAGGCCTACCGGGAAAAGACGCTGAAAAAGAGCCTGATGCAGCGTGAAGGCGGGCTCGATGAATTTCAGCATGCGGTCGACTACCTGATGAACAGCCACTATGTTACCGGCCGCATCCTGCCCATGGATGGCGGCCGCCACCTGTTATGACATGACCATGAAGATTGACTAGCAGCTGCTGGCGTTGGCAATCAAGATTGACGACTTGCTTCATTTTCATCCCTTTCGCTTTTATCGGTGATCATTGTTAAAGCCCGGTGGAATGTTTACGCCAATCCCGATATGCCAAATCCACAGGCGAAGTTGAACAACATCCTGTGCAGCCGACTGAAGCAGAACAATCGCAAGGCCGGTGCAGATCGATGTCAGCCACAACTGACATTGCCGATGACCATCGCTGCATTCAAAACGCCTGTGCTGCGCGACCTTGGCCATTCCAATCCGTACATGCATAGCGGTCAGTTCAACGAGCTGGACGATGCAGTACGCTTTTATATAACCAGCAGCGCGCTGGCGAAAAATAAAATTCTGCGTAATGCTGATCCAACACTACAGCATATTAATCTTGCCGAGGATGACATCGATGCACTGGTATCGTTTGTCGAAGCATTGAACGAAGATGATGATTGAGTTGAGCTGGATAAGAGCACCGGGACACTACATATAATCGCCTCCTTCTGCTTTCTCCAATTTGATGCATCTTTACAAGTTTAGCTATCAGGTACCACAAAATGTCTGCTGCACGACTTCATGTGGTAATGGTGGTTGCATGTAGGCTTCTTTGCCAGGCTGAAAATCATAGGGATGCTGCAGAACTTCATGCAAGGCATGAAATACGGAAAAATCTGCATGGTCTTCTGCTGCTCGTATCGCCGCTTCAATCAAGTGGTTCCTGGGTATATAGACAGGGTTGACCGCGCGCATCATGGCTTTTCTTTCATCATTTTCACTGGCTTCCAGAGACAAGCGCTGTCGCCATTGATCGAGCCATTGGGTAAACGACCCTACATCATCGACATCATCGAATAGGTCCAGCATCACATCGTCGTTCGATGCGTCCAGATCAAGCATGGAAAGTCGATAAAATGTCAATGTGAAATCAGCATTGTTGCTGGCCATGATGGTGAACAAGTTTTCAACTAGCGCCTTGTCCTCATCGAGTACTGTGGCAAGACCGAGTTTGGCGCACATACCCGTTAACCAGTGCTCCTGGTAGGCATTGATATACCGCTCAAGCTGATCTTTCGCCATTTCGACCGCGGTATTTTGGTCCTCATCGATCAAAGGCAGCAGGCACTCGGCAAAGCGGGAAAGGTTCCATAAGCCGATATTCGGCTGATTGTTATACGCATAACGCCCATCATGATCTATCGAGCTGTAGACCCGGTCATGGGCATAGTGATCCATGAACGCACACGGACCATAGTCGATGGTTTCACAGGCGATAGACATATTGTCCGTATTCATCACGCCATGGATAAAGCCGAGCTGCATCCATTGAGCAATCAATGCCGCCTGTCCTTCGATGATAGCATCCAGCAGGGCAAGATACCTGTTTTCGGCTTGTTTCAGATCTGCATAATACTGCTCGATCATATAGTCAGCCAGCCGGGTAAGACCCGCCTTATCCCCTCTGGCGAGAAAGTACTCGAAGGTACCGATGCGAACAAAACTGGCCGCAATGCGCGTGATGATGCCGCCTGGCAACAAGCGCTCTCTGATGACTTCTTCACCCGTGGTGACGGCTGCCAGTGCGCGTGTTGTTGGCACGCCGAGGCGAGCCATGGCTTCACTCACCAGGTATTCACGCAGTACTGGCCCGAGTGCAGCACGCCCATCACCGTTACGAGAAAATGCCGTCTGTCCGGTACCCTTCATGTGTATATCAAAAGAACGACCGCCGGGACTCTCCATCTGGCCAAGCAGTATCGCGCGGCCATCGCCCAGTTGTGGATTAAAATGCCCAAACTGGTGCCCGGAATAAGCCATCGCGATCGGACCTGCACCCTCGGGCACCTCGTTGCCGGCAAATACCGAGACATCAGCAGATGCATTCAAAGGAGTTTCATCGAGCCCGAGTTCATCTGCCAGTTCCCGGTTATAGATAATCAGCTGAGGATTGTGGACAGGCGTTGGCTTGATCGACTGGTAAAAATCTCGACCCAGGTCAACATAACTGTTTTTGAAGGGATTAGTTTTCAACTAAAAAGGATTGCAGCGAAGCTGGTGGCGCTTACTCAGGATAAGGTGAGGCATTATGCCTGTTTATATATCACTGACCAACCCACTAACAGTGGGGAATATTCGACAAAAAGCAAATAATAACGTGATGCTGAAATCGCTTTCATCATGATATAAAGCAGGGAGCTGACTCCATTCATCATACTATTGCCTGGCAGGCATCACTTGCCATCAAATATCGCGCTAATACGCTCGCCATTCTGATAGGCAACTTTGCTGGCCACATCGATCGGCAATGCAGCCAGTAACCGCCGTTGCCACTGCATGACTTCGTTTATCTGCAACCAGCGTTGCGGCGTATAGGTATCTATGCCCAGCAGGAAACGATCTGCATGATCAATGAGTAATTGTTCCCATTCAGGCATGATGTTTCCGTTGGCAGATATGTCGTAACGAAATGAAAGGTCCGCCCACAAGTTATCATGCAGCAGCATGAGTTCACGAACCGTCTCGGCAAATTCAAAACCGGCATGGGCCCACAAAATCCTTGCCTCCGGATCCTGTTCAAAAATCAACTTGATGGCCTGGGCATCACTATGCACATGCAATATCAGGCGGTGCTGTTTGGCCAGGCGGACAACTTCACGCATCACCGCTGTATTGGCCTCTTCACCATCAACGTGCAACTCACCGATGGCCGCATAGCGATATCTCTGCAGGCGTTGCTTGAGGTAGGGAATCACGCTTTCATCATGCATCCAGGTCTGCAGCTCATCCCGTTTTCGATAAGGCCGCAGCGACGGCACTACGAAACCGGGGTCGGCCTGGTAAAGCCGTTGTGTCCCTTCATCGCTGGAACTGGACACCAGGGCCCGTTTAATGCCTGCCGCACGCAATCGCCGAATGGCATCATCCGGTGAAAAGGCCTCCCGGGCATCATCGCTGTAGTGAATATGCGCGTCGAAAATCGGTAGGGAACTGGTTTCGTTATCTGTCTGCGCTGCACGCATCGCCCAGGGGGACAGGAACGATAACAGCAGCACAGCGCTAACAGTCAGTTTCTTGATCGACATATTCTAACCATAGCAAAGCAGTAAACTTATTCAACGCTTCACTTTGTAAGGGAAAAGCTTACTGCACCCTGATAATCCGTGCCCTGCTCTTTCGTTTGCTATTTTTCGATTTCTTCAATGTAGGTACGTGCAATAGGCGTTTGCACATAATATTTTTTGCCGTTTTTCCTTACCCAGAAATAATAATATCCCTTGGCAGGTTCAGTAGTGACTTTGCTATCGAGAACGATCCAGTTTTTAACGTGTTCACCATCTGCATAGGTAACGCGATAGTTGCCCTCGAGCCAGGTTACACCAAGTCGGCTCAATTTGTTTTGCTGTTCTTCGGTACAGGCAGTCATCAGTAACAATGAAACAATTAAAGCCAGTCGACTTAACATTTGCTTTTCCTCTTAGTTGGCTCACTATGGAATGAGGAGGGGGTATGGCAATTTGGCAAACCGAACCCCTTCACCCTGCTCTCACGGATGATAAAGCATAATCATTGATGTTTCCCAGGTGGAATATATTAGAGATAAGACAATTGGAATATTTGAAGAATCTAGTTTGGTCGATATTTCTGTTTACCACATCGGCTTACCTGGTTGCCTGTACATCACTGGGCGCCAATGTGGCCGGCGACGGCGTAGACAGAATCACCAGTTCACCCCAGTATAATAGCCAGAGCCAGCGATTCCAGAATCCGGAGGTGATACCGTTGCAGACAGGACGCAAGTGGACAACTATTGTTTACGAGTATTTCTTCAACGGCAAGGAACGCCGGCCGCAGCAGAAGCTGCCGGAGGCACCCCCTGCCCTGTCAGCGCTACAGGAGAAGAGTCGTGACATCCGCTTTATCTGGTTCGGCCACTCGACCATCCTGCTCGAGCTCGACGGCAGGCGCATTCTGATCGATCCCATATTCTCGACCTATGCTTCACCAATACCCGGTGTGGCAAAGCGCTTTCAGCCGCCGGTATTCAATATCAATGATATTACGGATATCGATGTCGTGCTGATCTCGCATGACCACTATGATCATCTCGATCACAAGACCATCAAGAAACTAAAGAAACGAGATCTACATTACATCGTACCGCTGGGTGTCGGCACGCACCTGCAATACTGGGGTATCGACAGAACAAAGATCACCGAGCTCGACTGGTGGCAGCACACGACCTTTGATGGCCTGACCTTTACCTGTGCGCCATCGCAGCATTTCTCCGGTCGTGGCCTGTTCAACCGAAATAGCACGCTGTGGGCATCGTGGGCGATCAAAGGGAGCAAGCAGAACGTGTACTTCAGTGGCGACTCGGGTTACTCGTCGCATTACAGAGAAATTGGTGAAAGACTCGGGCCGTTCGACCTGACCTTCCTCGAGAACGGTGCCTACAGTCTGGACTGGAAGTTCGTTCATCAGTTGCCGGAGGAAGGCGTGCAGGCACACCTCGATCTTAATGGCGAGGCCATGGTGCCGATACACTGGGGAATGTTCGATCTGTCATTGCACAGCTGGTATGAACCGATCGAGCGTGTAACGCGTGAAGCGAAAAAGCGCGGGGTAAAGATCATCGCGCCTAAGCTCGGGCAGCTGGTGTCGGCAACGGATAATTTTGTACAGGAAGATTGGTGGTTGGGGTTGCTCAATGACTAGCCTCCTTGCCATGTTCCTGTTCGTGCAGTCGAGCTACTTGAAGGCAACGTTCATGGTTCGAAATCCAGCTCGCCGATCAGGGTGAACCTGCCGCCCTGGCCCAGGCCAAGCAACGCGCCGTGACCGGAAGGTGTGTACTCACCGGTCAGTGCACTGATCGTGACCTGGTGCGTGACCAGCACCAGCAGTTCGCCGTCAGTGGGCTGCTCGGCGAGGAATGCATATAGTGCAGCAAGATTGGCCTCACGGTCCTGTGGACGTGTGTAGAAATTATTCAGCGCCGGCAGCGGCATGACCTCGCCAACATCTATCAGTCTCGCGGTATCGAGACAACGGCACCACTGACTGGAATATACCCTTGCGCGCCGGACATCATGCGCCCGCAACCAGTCACCTATCGCTGCTGCCTGCAGCCTGCCGTCCGCACTCAGGTTGCGCTGCGTGCTGCAGTCGTCGAGCTTGAATCCGGGCGGATCGCCAGTACCGGGGGCCTCGGCATGGCGGATCATCAGCACTGCACCACCTGACTGCATGCGTTCGACGAGCGCCTGATCACTGGCTTGCAGCGTGTTCGGCATCAATATCAGCAGCAACGCAAGTAACCCGACAGGTAACCCGATCAGGGCGTACCATGGCGAAATGATTGCAAGATGTCTGAATAGCATGTTTTTCATTGCATAGCTCCAGCTGGATACCTGGCACTATTAGGTGCCAGATTCGTAGTGAAAATCAACACACGATCGGTAGAGGAAAAAAAATCAAGTACTCCATTCGAGTACTCAGACCCCTCGATTTTACAGACCCCTTGATTTTAATCTATTACAACCCACAGCTGGCTTAGCAAATTACCACTAATCGTGGTCTGTCCCCTGTTGTCCTGTTGTCATCCAGACCCCCAATATTTATCATTCGAGCAATCAAATTCACAACAGTAATGAAAGTCTTACTCGTAAGCTGGTTCATACCATCCATCTGGTTAAGGAACTGTTCATGCTGAGGCTGATATAATCTAATCATAAAGCAAAATAAAGTTGGATACCTGAACAGAGAGCTACATAAATGAACAGAACAATTCTACCGGTTATTGCGTTAGCTTACTCGTTAAGCATAACTGGTTGTGCAACCGACGACCCTCACAAACGCGCGAAGACCGGTGCGGCGGTTGGTGCAGTAGCGGGTGCAGTAATCGGCCACCAAATTGACCACGACAGCGGGCGCTATGTCGGCGCCATGATCGGTGCCATCGCTGGCGGCGGTGTCGGACACTACATGGACAAACAGCAGGCCGAGTTCGAGAAGGAGCTCAAGGCCGAGCGCGATGCCCACCAGATGGAGATCGAACGTCTGAAGGATGACACGCTAAAGCTGACGGTTGACAGTGAAGTCTCTTTCGACTTCGACCGTTACAATATCAAGCCGGCTTTCAAACCATCGCTGCAGAAGCTGGCCACACTGATCAACAAGTACGACCGCACGGTAGTACACATCATCGGCCATACCGACAGCACAGGCTCCTATGAATACAACCAGCTGTTGTCTGAGAAACGAGCAGAAAGCGTTGCCAGCTTCCTCGCCTATGAAGGGGTCTCGCGTGTGCGTCTGCATACCGAGGGCCGTGGTGAGTATGAACCGCGTGATACAAACGAAACTGAGGCCGGACGACAGCTGAACAGAAGGGTGGAGATTTTCATCAAGCCGGTTATAGAGGGCCAGGAATACAAGGCACACGAATCGCCAAAATATTAGGCGCAAAAGAATAATAGGCATACGCTTCAAGGTCATTGTCATAACCAGTGTGCGCGACCGCCTCCCTGTGATTCATGGCATCGGGCACAGCAAAAGCATTACCGAGCTTTAATTCGTAGCCTTCATCGACTGCAGGGACATAGAGTATTTCGTGGTGCCTGCCTGGTTCGTCAAGGAGTGCCGCAGCCGTATAATCGAAATGGGCAAGCGCCATATCTGCAAAATCAGCTGTGAGGCATCCTGCAGCAACAGGAAGCGTAAGCTGTAACTCAAATGCCTGACGAATACGGTTCGTCAATCCAACAAAACAATCGGCGCAGCAATTTTGCACACATGCAGAACTAAAGCTCAACATGAACTTAAACGGCTCGCGTTTTGCAATTCCGCTTAATGTGATTGTTGAGACATTTGATACGATTGTATGTTTGGAGAATAAACAGGATCAGAGAGTAATTAGCTCTAATATTCGAAGCGGCTTAGCAAAAAGGGGGCGGAGTGATTTAATTTTAATCACTCCAACCCCATAAAATTGAGGAAAAAAACCCTGCAAAGTAGCCCATGACAGGACATCAACCCTGTGCATCCTGAAAAAAAAGGATCGGCCCCAGCATTGGCTTATTGACGTGCCTGCATCACGGTGTTCAGCAAAGCACCGCTATCGGAATGCCCTGTACAGCGCCCATACCGTGAGAATAGCCAGCACCGGCCACAATAGCAGCAGGTCGACCCGAATATTCGCTTCCGGCGTCTTGATCAGAACCAGCCACTCCCATGCGGCATAAACCCCCCACGCAGTCGAGGCAATGAGCAGAGAAGCGGGGCGCCGGGCAATGCCTGGCGCCATAAAGCGCAGCGCCAGGTATCCCGCGACAAAGGCTAAAGCCACCAGTCCAATGATTTGTGGTTTAGCGACGAATAATGAAGCGAGGAACTGCATGGTCAATCCGTGAACAGTTAGAGCTCAGCCACCGAACACAACAGCATCCGGGATCTCGTAGCGTTCTTTGCCTACACGGATCAGGTGCAGGTCGTTTTCCTTGCTAGCAGAGAATTCTGCATAACCATCTGCCTGGCTGGTATCGGCACCGATCGGCTTACCCATGCGAAAGTATATCGCACGGCTGCGGCCATCAGGCGTCTTGATCACGACCGTGGCATATCCTCCACCGGCACGGGCGACGCCGAATTCACACTGCACCATCGGCTGCCCACCAGACTGCGCACAGGGAATTTTACCGCTCGCATCGAATTTGCCCTGACCAGCACGCAGCGCCGAATCGTCGGTGCCGGTTGCAACACTGCCATCGGGTGAAACAGCTGGCTTCAAAAACGCTGCCGCTACAAAACCACGCGGGCCGCCATCCAACTGCTGCACATCGCACCAGATCTGTTCGCCGCTGCGCTGGCAGCCGAGGTTATCAAGTATGGTACCGGGCGCATAGCTGGTGACCACCCTGGCCGTGGTGGATGGCTGCTCACGAAGATTAAGCACATGCGAGACACCCACCACTTCCCAGTTACGCGGCCCTCCATCATCAGGTGCTGCAGGAATGTCTGCCACGTAAGATTTTGCGTTTAACGGCTCCCACACATAGATTCCGCCATCTGCCATTAGGCTCAGGTACAGCCAGCCATCCTTCAGCAGGTATGAACGGATGTACTGAGACTGCGCCGCGATACTCTCATCCATGCTCGGCGGTGGGCAAAGCGCACGTGTCATTGCAAGCAGCCCGAAGCTAAAGCGGCCACTGTCAGTATTTGCAGCGGGTTCGATCGACCAGTTGCCAGTGGCTCGGTTGCAGTTGAGGCGCATATTGACCGTACCATCACTGTTCAGGCGCATGGTGTACAGCGAAGAGTCGTGCGGGCGTACTGTCCCGGTTGCATCATCCATAGACTGAAACTCGACCAGGCGCCATTCTGTTTCTGCAAGCGGATTATCCGGCATCGTCGCGCTGGGTTGCGGCGTGGTGTCAGTAACCACATCGGAACCAGCCAGTAATACTGTGGACCATAGCATCGATACACAAAACAACGTCTTAGCAGACCAATGATTTTGAAACATTTGCTCACTCTCTTGATAAAAAACATTAAAGAAAACCGCAACAGTTAACGATGAATATTATCATTGCTGCTGCCTTTTAAGACTACATTAATCCTGTATTATTCTTCCTTAGTAAAGCCGAAAGCCCGGTCATGAACGTAAACCAGTTTGCAATCTTGCAGGTACTTTGCGTCATGGATCCGGCCTGCCTGCACATAACCGGTATCGCCGCTGTTAAGAATGACTGCATCGCCATCAGCAACCAGTCCATGCCCTGACCGGGTATAAAACTGTATCGCCATTTTGCCTTCGACTACCACCGTCATATCGTCACCGGGGTGTGAATGCGGCGGTTCCGCCGAGCCGGCTTGCCAGCGTTCCAGCATCACTTCAGCCCCGTCCGGATTAGTCGGGTAAGTGGTTCTTACGGTAAAACCCGCTGGCGTGTCCGGAACAGAGACATGGTTTTCCCACACCTTACTGGTATCACTGTTTACTTCAATGCTTTCGCTCATTATTCATCCCCCAAAGGGCTGCTGGTCAGTATTAAGCTCCATCGCCTTAATCTTTCAGGTTTCGATTTCGCCTGCTATTCATGTGCGTCATGCACCAATGCAAAAGTACTTAAAACAGACAGCTGATAAAACAGCCAGTGTGTGGGGTTGTATGCCGACAGAATAAAATTCATAACAAGTTGAGTCTGCCCCTGTCACCGGTTCAAATCCAGAAATACCAGGATCTGCTCCTGGTATTTAATCATGCGCTGTTTATTTGGCGGGCAATGTCTGCAGGTTTGAAAATCAATTACAATAGCGACTTTTGAATTTTCAACTCAGGGTCATGGTGGATATAGGTATCATAGGTACAGGCCTGATGGGGCATGCGTTTGTCGAGCGATTCCTGTCGCAGGGGTTTACCGTCAGGGTGTTCAACCGCACCCGGGACAACATAAAAGAGCTGGCTGAAAGCGGCGTTGTCGTTTGCTCAACAGCTGATGAACTGGTCCGTTTATCGAGTACTATTATCCTGATGGTCAGCGACGCGGCCGCTATTAACAGTCTGCTGCAGCTCGACACAGAAAAAGACCTGCAGGGTAAATACATTTTGCAGATGGCGACCATTTCACCATCACAGTCAAAGGACATAGGCGAAACGATATCATCATGCGGCGGCAGCTACCTGGAAGCCCCGGTTCTCGGCAGCATACCCGAGGCAAAGACTGGAACACTGATCATCATGGCAGGCGGATCGAAAGACCTGTTTGAAAAAGTTCTGCCTACCCTGCAGGTACTGGGCACTGCACCCCGTTACATTGGTGAAACGGGTTCGGCCGCTGCGCTCAAGCTGTCAATGAACCAGTTGATCGCAGCCCTGACCGCCGGCTTTTCTCTGAGTCTGGGTTATGCGATGAAAAATGGTGTCGACGCTGATGTATTTATGGATACCGTGCGTGACAGTGCACTGTATGCAAAAACCTACGACAAGAAGCTGCAGAAATACCTGGAGCGGGACTTCGGCACGGCGAACTTCTCAACCCGGCACCTGCTGAAGGACATCCGGCTGTTTATCGATGATGCAAAAGCCGCCGGCCTGAACACGGATGCACTGGAAGGCATCGAAAGAATCACCAGCATGACTGTTGAAAACGGCATGGACCTGATGGACTATTCATCGATTTACCAGCAGATCTGTCCGGAGAGTTAAGCGTTTTCAAGAGATCAAGTACTCTGACCCCTTGGTTTATTTCAAATTTCTACCTAAGGGTAGCGAGAATGAGTAAATGACTAAATATTTCATAGCAATACTTCTCGGCTTATCAATTGCTCCAGGGGCATCTGCAAATGACAGGGAAGATGCAGTTTGCGGCATTATTATAGAGCCTTTCATGTTCTGGTTGTGGAGTTCTGTAGTGCCAGCTCCTGATATAAACAGAGTTTCGCACTTGAAATTTGTTGAGCCAGTCGAATACCAGACTTCTGATGGCAAAACCCTTCGCGGTTATAAATACCTGTCTAATGATGGTGCTGAAAAGCAAATACCCGCAAAAGGATATGTATTAATGGCCCTGGGAAACGCCATGATTTCTGATCAGATAATCGGCTCTCTACGAGGGTTCGCTGAAAAACATTATGATGTTTATATATTTGACTACAGAGGCTATGGAAACTCTGACGGGAAAAGACGAATAAACGCAATTATTGAAGACTATAAAGAAATAGCGATGTCACTGAATCAGCGCTACCAGAGAAAGCTGCTTTATGGTATTTCTATTGGCGGCGCTGTGATTCTAAATGTTATAGGTTCAGGGGTTGAATATGATGCAGCAGTAATAGACTCTAGCCCAAGTATACTTTCAGACTATGGTTGTCCAGAACGGATAGATCCATTAGTCAACCTTCCCCAGGACGCCAGTAAACTGCTGGTAATAACAGGCCAGAAAGATAGCGTATTAGGTGAGCGCATGACTTCGAAATTACGCGAGTCTTCGCATGCCAGGGGAGCAAAAACAGTACACGGCAAGAATTACGCACACCCCTTTATGGACCGCAGTGTTGTCATCCATAATCAACGTATGGGATTAGTAATGAATCACTTATTCAACATCAATGGGGCCAGACTCGATTGAAGCATTAATTCACTTGCATCAGCGAATCAATGTAGTCTGACCCCTTGATCGTATAGTCTATTTCCTCAGTAACCGCGCTTGATGTCGACCACATTCAGCATGCGTTCGCCATTGACATAACGTCTCAGGTTCTCGCGGACCAGCAACCAGAAGCGTTTCATCTGCTCATCTGAACTGGCACTGATATGCGGTGTAATGATGACATTCCTTGCTGTCCACAGCGGATGGTCCAGCGGCAGCGGTTCCGGATCCTGCACATCCAGGCCCGCCCCGCCAATCGTGCCGGAATTCAGCGCCTCGACGAGATCACCGGTCACCACGCTCTTGCCACGTCCCACATTGATGAAATAAGCGCCAGGCTTAATGGCCGCAAAGAATTTCCTGTCGAACATTCCCGTCGTCGCTGGTGTCAAGGGCGTGCTGTTGACCACCACATCCGCCTCCGCCGCCAGCTTGTGCAGTTCGTCTGACAGTCCGACATAGTCGACGTACTTCGGACCCTTGCGAGAGGAGTTGCGCGTCGCGATGACGCGCATGCCAAGCCCATGCGCACGTTTTGCTACCTCGGTACCGATGCCGCCAAGTCCGACCACCAGCATGGTGCGCCCCTGCAGCTCCCACATCGATGTCCGTTTGACCGCCATTCGGTCCCATTTGCGTTCCCGTTGCCGATCGTGAAACACATGCAGTTTGCGCGAGAGCATGTAGGTCATGGCGATGACGTGCTCGGCAATGGCTGGACCGTAGATGCGTTGCATATTGGTCAACAAGAAATCACGCTCGCTGATTAAGGGCGACTTCACACACCGGTCAACGCCGGCGGTGTAGTTCTGCATCCAGCGTATCGAATCGCTGCTATCGAGAATGAGATCATTGCAGATGCCCAGGTACACATCTGCTTCATCCAGCAGAAACGCGGCATCACCGTGGGACTCCGCCTCGATCAGCTCCGCACCATCGGCCACTTCCTTGAGCCAGGCGATCGCATCGGGGCGGGTTTTCTTGCGACGTTCGTCGAGCAGCACCACGATGCGTTCGGGCTTTTTCCAGCGCGCCGACTCACGAGCTGGCTGACTACTCTCACGAAGTCCAAGATCCTGAATGAGTTTTTCGGTTTGAGCATCGGGCCCGCTGGATAAGCCCGTAGCCGGCAGCATCAGCGCGAGCAGCAGAATGGAAAAATTACGCATCATATCGACCTCCGTAAATAGTGGGGTCATGAATAATGGGGTCAGAGAACAATATTCTCAGATATTAGCAACAATTGCCCTCTGACCCCATATAATTCTATTGCTGTATCTCGATATCGTAAAACGTGGTCTGTCCCCTATTATT